>PLEX01000084.1:0-20542 GCA_003136575.1 Bryobacterales bacterium
ATCACCGAGCGGCCTGACTTCCATTTTCATGTCGCGCATCCGATATGAAAGAGTGTGGAAACCGGTCGAAAACGTGCGGATCCCGGCGTGTTAACCTGAGCTTGCTGGACATGAGATTTCGTCCGTGCCTTCACGTTTATCCTCAGCAGAGAGCCGGTAGCTCAGTTGGTAGAGCATCGCACTTTTAATGCGGTGGTCGCGGGTTCGAGCCCCGCCCGNNGTGTACCCTTCGTCTCAGCGAGAACCACGGGATCTTGTGCCCACGCGCGTTCCAAGCTGGCTTCCAGTTGCGCCTGCCGGTCTCGAATCCATGGCGAATAATGCTTCTCGGTGATCCTGATGCTGCCATGTCCGAGCAGGATTGAAACCTGTTCGAGCGGGACGCCCGCGAGCAGCAGATCCACCGCGAACGTGTCCCGAAAACGATGAGGGTGCCTGCCCTTGACGCCAGCAGCTTTGATCCACTGCTTTGGAAGTTCATCATCTCCCCCGAGTTTGGCGACCGCGCCGACCTGCAACGGCTAACTCGGGATGTGATGCGCAGCGTGGACGAGGATCTCGGCGGTTCGCTGGAATGGGTCGCGGTCGTTCATCGCAATACGGAGCACCCGCATGTGCACGTCGCATTGCGGGGGCTGACTGCCGACGGTAAGGCTCTGCGCTTGAGTTGCGACTACGTGAAACGCGGCGTTCGTGAGATCGCAGAGGAGCTTTGTACCCGGCAGTTGGGATTCCGGACGACCCTCAATGCCGTGGAGGCAGAACGGCGGGAAATCCCTGGGACCCGGTTCACTTCGCTGGACCGCGTCATTCTCCGAAATTCAGAGGCCGCAGAAAACGGTTTCGCGTTCACACCAACTGCCGAAAAGGGCCGTGCACAAGAACACCATGTCTCGGCGCGACTGATCGCACTGTCACGCATGGGTTTGGCGGAGAGGGCGGACGATGGCTCGTGGCTCATTCGATCCGATACGGAGCAGGTGTTGCGCGCGATGCAGCGGGCAGGCGACCGGCAGAAGACGTTGTTCGCCCACGGAGAGTTGGTCTCGGATAAGCGATTGCCCTGCCAGGCTGTGGACTGGCAGCAGACTGCATTGGTCGAGGGTCGTGTGCTCGTGCATGGCGAGGAAGAGCATTCGGGAAAGAATTACCTTTTACTGGAATCAACGGCCGCCAAGGTCTACTACATGCCGTACACGCGAGAGATGGAGGAGGCGCGCAGCCTTGGTGGGCTGAAGACGAATTCGTTCGTTCGGCTGCGGAAGCTCTCCACAGACGGGCGGTTGAGGATTGAGATTGAGGATCTTGGCGACGCAGAATCGGTCTTAAGCAACCGCCTCCTCCTTCGGGAAAAGGTGGAGACATTGCTACAACAGGGCGTTCGCCCGACCGAGGAGGGCTGGGGAGGATGGCTGGGGAGATACGAGAAAGCACTCTGCGAGGTCGAGGCGGATCGCTCATTCATCGGCAGGAATCAGCAGGTCGAAAGGCAAGCGCGCCGTAGGCGTCCCGCGCTTGAGCGATAGAACCCGCTCGGAGCGCAAGAGCGCGATCTGCCCTCAATTTCTATCCCGTTTACGGCGGGACATCAAACGTTCGTTATTGCGGATGGTTTTATTGCACAGTTCAGTTGCATTTGAATCATGGCGAATTGAAGGAATCGCGGCGACCGTTTTTGGAATGGCGACGAACGCGCAGGCGTAACAAACATTTCTGGACGCAGACCAGGCACGCGATCCTCATGACAGTCTGATCACTGTTCTGTTTGGACGTGAAGCTGGCCGGTTTCGCCCGACAGCGTTCAATGTAATGAGATGACGGCGTAAGCCTGCGTCTGCGTGTTGCCCACGGTCGCGAGGATGGGTACATCACCGCTACCAGCCCCTGCCGGAATCGTCAGGTTGATCTGAAAAAGTCCGGCGGAGCTTTAAACCGGAAAACAGAGGATTGACCGCTGTCGCTGGCGCGGACCCTATTGTCACGCGGACGGGATCAGTGCTTGGCGCGACCCCGGCGAATGCCTGACCGGCAGGTACGAAAGGGGAAGTTGGTCCGAAGCCGACACCAAACAGTTCTACTATGTCCCCGGCCTGCGCGGCTTTGGTGGGATAGCCAAGGGTATTTCCTGTTGGACCGAGAATGTCATAGGAACCCCCGCCGTACGCTCCGGAGCCGTCTTGGCGGAGTATGATGCCTGCCACGCGGGTCGCGTCAAGCAGCGCAAGAGACGGCGCGAGAGGCGCCAGAATAACGGTGGTGGATGCCACTCCCGCAGGCGTCGTTACAACCACAGGCACGGGCGCGCCAAATGTGCTGTCGTCAGGCACCTGTAGATTGATCTGACGCGGGCCGACGTACGACAAGTAGGCTGCTTTGCCATTGATGGTGACAGAGGTCCCTGCGAGTATGGTCGGGAAATCCCCATTCCATGCCGCCGTCTCGCTCGCGAGATTGTTTCCCCAGAGCGTTACCCACCCGCCAGGCTGTATGGTCCCGCTAGAATAGCTGTCCAGTGGGGTTATTCCCCCGGATGAGAGGAATGGTGCCGTTGAGCCAGACGCATTACCAAGGGAAAAACTTCGAATAATCGGCAAGCCTGCGGCCCGAACCGTTATTGATTGGAAGGGCGTGGACGAGATGAAACCCACGAATGCGGAATCCTGTTGCGATGGTGGGGCGTTCGGTACGCTGAACGCGGTATTACCCGAAAACGTGACAATCGCCCCGGGAACCCAGAACGCTGCGAGATCGAGACCGACGGAGGTGGTCCCCGGAGGCAGGCTGACGGAAATGCCTGCACCCGAGCCACAAGGCCCGTGGACTTGTAGACACCCGAGATCGGTGTCACCTGCGCCGTAAAGAAAATCCGAGACTGCCGTCCGGACGTATAAGTAATTGCTGACCTTCACGCTTGGCAGGGGCGAAAACGTAACACCACTGATCGTTAGTCCGCCGGAGTACTGCTGATCTGGATACTGAGGGCCGCCTACAGTTCCGCCGAGACCGTCAAAGCTGATTGAAGTGATGTTCTTAGAGGCATTTTGCCAGGTGGCTTTGTCGCCGAACTGGGTAATCCCACTTGTTTGCGAGGCCGCAAACTGGGGAAACCAGCATAGAGTCGCGAACATCCCCGCCGAAAGCCACGCCAAAGTCGCCATTCCGCCCCTGGCATTGACTATAGCATTCCAAACCAGTCCTTGTCCCGCCGTCGGGAAGGCGGGAGGCGCGCCAGAATTTGTCCGCCGCTCAGACTCCGCGTTGCTCCTCCCGACAATTTCCCACACGCTGGTTTGAGCGCCCGAACCCGCCCGATACTCCTGATAACCCAAGGTACGCGGCCCCTTCGCAATTTGACGCTGACAGTGAAATAGAAACAGGGAACTCGTCCAGAAACCTTTATAACCGCGGTTCGCATGAGTATCACGCCGCCGCCACTCTGATCGATTTGGGACTCCGAGCATTTACGAATCGTGATCGCCGAAAAAACCGGTGACGCCTGAAAGGTGCGTTGAGGTTGTCGGACTAACCCAGCGTGATCTGAGTATCACCACTTATGGATGTGGTCAGTTGTGACAGGAAAACAGGAAACCTCGGGCTGGCAGCGGCGGAGCGATCACGCAGGACGGCCAGTGCTGCTGGGCGCGATCTCAATCGATCGGGGCGCACAGATTCGGAGTATCATTCGAGGTACCGGAGTACAAAGTGAAGCTTATCGCCGTGTTCGCGTTTTCGATGGCAGCAATGTCCGCATTTGGCCAGCAATCAGATAGCGACAAGATCGCGCGCATAAAAAAAGATCTCGCCGAGATCGCCGATCTAGAGGCTTCGTTATTGGCTCCGCCGCCAGATATCACATCGAAATATGCTGAATTCCTTAAAACGCCCGAGACGGGAATTGTAAAGCTCTTCCGGCGAGGCACGCGACGTGACGTTATGGGACCGCGCATGGATGGCGGCGCGTATTATTCGTTTGTCCGCAGGTCTCATGAATACGGGCAGGGCAACGACATAGAACTCGACGAAGGGGGATTGTTCAAGGTGGGCTTTGCTGGTGCTGACTACGGATTTTTTATATCCCTCGGGCGCGGCGAAATTGAAAGCATCCCGCAAGAGAGCCAAAATCCGCCAGCATGGCTGACCGCGAGCGCGCGCAAAGCATGGGAAAGCGCATGGAGCTACCGGACGCCCACCAGCATCGAGGAGTTCCGCAAAGAAGCGCGAGCGGCAGAGAACCACATTCTGCCACGAGACGGCGTTGTTTACCTGCTCAGATCTATAGCACCACGCCGGAGTGACGTTCTCGTCGCGTTCAAAGTAGAGAAGACGCTCGATGACAGCGTGGTGATTGTTTGGCGACTACTGAATAATTGGCCCACACCCGAGATTCGGTGAAACTCCGCGGAGGGCGTATTGCCCAGGGTGACCCGCTGCCCCGTTACCGTAGCCAGGACGGGCGCTGGGCTTGACTGTGGTTGGTGCGGTTCCAATCATCGACCGAAGGGCGCGAATCGTCTTAGGGCGATCTGTGGCCTGCGAGCGTGCTGCCAGACGCGGTTTTGGTCTGATGTTGATTAGGAGATCAGAGATGAATGTGAGTGTCAACGTTCCCGAAGAGTTGTATCGCCGGGCCACCGAAGTGGCGGCGGCTGAAAACATCTCGGTCGACGACCTGTTCGCGTCGGCCTTTGAAGAACGCCTGCTTGAATTCGAGCGGCTCAAAGAGAAAGCCTCTCGTGGGAGCTACCAGAAATTCCTACGCGTCATGTCGAAGATTCCCGCCGTGGCACCGCCTGAGCATGACCGCCTCTGATGCGTTGGCGCAGTCGCCAAATTGATCGTCGTCGCCGGGATGCTCGGCCTGTTTGTCGTGCGCCCAATAGCGGTAAGCCACGGCCCGTCAGAACCTACGATCACCCATCCGCAGGCTCTACGAATCCTGCGTTCCTTCCCAGGGATTGACGATAGGCACACCCGTTCTTTCGTAATCGCCACGATCACGGGTAACCATCGTAAAGCCGTGGTGCAACGCCGTCGCGGCGATAATCAGGTCCGGCTGCGAAAACGTGTGTCCCGCCTTCCGGCCTTCCTCGACCAGAACCCTCCACCTGAACATGATCTCCTCAGTGATCGGTAAGACCCGCTGGTCGAACATGGGCCGGATCGAATTCGTGAGCCAGTCGTTCAGCTCGTCGCGGCGACTGCTCCCTTCGCTCAGGAGTTCGATACCGAAGCGAAGTTCGGCCAGCGTTACCGCGCTGATGTAGAGTTGCTCAAGCGGACGGTCGGAAATAAACGTCAGAACTCGCGGTTCTGGTTTTAATCGGCGTATTTCCGAGAGGATGTTGGTATCGAGAAGCCAAGGCATCAGAACGTAACGTCACGCACCGGCAGGCTATAACGCGCAGGCTCAATCTCGATCTCCCGGTAAGGGGAAGACTGCAGGGCGGCAATCAGGTCGGCACCTGTGCGGTCTCCACGCGGTTGTCCCACAGAGGGCGGGGCGGGCGGCGCAGTTTTCAACGCCTGCATAATAACCTCTTCGACGGTTTGAAAGGAGCCAGCCTTCATCCGATCCATAATCAGAGCTTCGAGTTCCGGTCTGTGAATTTCTATCGTCATTGTCGCAGCCCGTTCCTTTCTTAAGTTTGGCACACATAGCTGCCCGAAGAATCGGCTCTCCCTGGGAGAAGTGGGAGAATAGATCGAGGATGGCATGCGCGCTTTCCTCGCACAAACAATTAACGAATTAGTAGACTGTGTACCCGCCGTGTACCTCGGTTCGGCTAAAGTATCGATTCTGGCGTTTCTGTCCGTTTTAAGAATCAATAACTGGCGGTGGCTCAACGGGCCGTTCGGGTTCGAGCCCCGCCCGGCTCACCATTTAAGTATAATATAATCAGAGGTTTACAGGACCGGTTTTGCCCCTTGTACGCACATCGCCCCGCGCATTCCGATCAACATTGCAAGTCCTGACAAGGTGCCGGGCCCTTACTGACCGCCAGTCTTTAGGCTCCTTGCAGCATTCTGCGACCGGGGTACTTCCGAGTAAGCCGTAGTCGGAAAAGCCGAGGCGTTCTCCGGGAGCACTGAGCGAGAGGATCCACCATTCGCGACGCTAACCCTCGGGTCTCGAAGACGCTTCAGTAAACGGTTCATCAAGCGCAATGAGTTGGCGGTAATCTTCAAGAACGACCAACGGATTTGAGTCCTGCCCCTTCGATGACCAGATGCCATAGCGGCGTTGCGTCGAACCTCGAGGCGCGGGGACACAGGTCCGGCCGGACTACGTCCCCGTCCACCAGAGCCCACCTCGTCCGCCAATTCCCCCAAACGCGCCGCCGGGTCCGCCCGGTCCGAATCCAGGGGGAGTGCCGCCAGCCGGAGGACCACCAGGCCCACGGCCAAGCTGCGCCATTTCTGCCCGGGCCGATTGGGCAGACATAGTTCGAATTCGAAACCCACATTGTCGCCCTCGAATACACACTAACTGTTTGATCAAGATCCTCCGTGTTCGTGTCGAGCCGGCCAATTGCATAGAGCCGGTGAATCGTGTTTGGAAGCCTGCTGCTTTTGTATACCACCGTTTCGACCGCATTGTAATCAACGGTTACCTGACCAACCTGTCGCGCTCGGAACAGGTGGTGTACTTCTTCCGGCAGATCCTCGAGATTCTGGTGATGAGCAACGAAGCGTGAGTGGCGGA
The DNA here is from genome assembly GCA_003136575.1 of Bryobacterales bacterium. Taxonomy (GTDB): domain Bacteria; phylum Acidobacteriota; class Terriglobia; order Bryobacterales; family Bryobacteraceae; genus BOG-234. Next base: position 6,704 of record PLEX01000084.1, read on the forward strand.
CCAACGATTACAGGGCTTGGGTGGAGGCGTTCGCCCGCAATCACGGGATCCATCGAATGGGCGGAACCGGGCGTGCGCAAAGAAGACTACGTCCTGGAGGCCCTCGGGCCTGTGGTCGTGCGCATGGCCAGTTCCTTTCCGCTCCATGCTACGTATTACCTCAACGGTCATTCCTTCATGGAACGCGAACTGACGCGCGGCAAGATCGGCTTCAGAAAAGACGACAACGCTTTCCTCGCCGGGATGACGTGGCTGCCCTGCAGGCCGCCGCCGACCGCCTCAGCCCCACCATCATCCGTAAGCGGCTCGACCACCGGACGCTCATCCTCGGCCCGAAGTTCTCAAAGAAAGAGCGCAGCGAAACGGGCTTGTCGCGTTTCTACTCCATCGCCCGGATCGAGTACTGCCGGAACTTCATCTTCAAACGCCATTTTCCGATTCACCAGACCTTCGAGCGCAGCTGCGGCCAACCGCACCAGCGAGATCTTCGGCGTCCGCCTCAACAAAAGGATGAACGGGAAACCGGCCACTGTCATCGACCAGATCGAACACGGCCACCACGTGTTCCGCGCCTGCTTGAAGCACGCCTGACCAGTGGCGCAGAGAAATGGCTCTGCTTGGTCAGGGGATAAGGCCTGACCATAGCTCTTCGTCAGGGCCAAAGCAATACGAAAAGTTCTCCCGTTACCTGCGCAACGAGCTTTGCTCCAACAACCTCCGCGACTTCGGGCTGAAGAAGGGCCACGATCATCTCGGGGTGGTCCGCGAAAGGTTCAAAACCACTACGGACCGCTTCCAGGCTCAGTGCCTCAACGTCCATGTCGATTTTCCGCTCCGCAGAGGATCGCCTTGCCCATTACCGTCGGCTCGGTCCGCTACCCCGGCATCAGGATCCACGACGCCCGGATCACCCGGCTGCCGGGTCCTGATTCATGGCGTTGGCGGCAAAACCGTCGGTGGCTGGACCGCCAAACAGATCCACGAAGCCGTACTGACCACGTTTCAGCTTTCCGCCAAAGCTTACGGGCTGAACCAGCTTGGCTACGACCTGCGCAAACTGAAAGGACATGGCCTGCTGGAGCGCGATGGCCGCCGGTATGCGTATCAGCTCACTACGAAGAGCGTCCAGGTGACGCTTCTGTTCCTGTTTTCCCACAAGCGCCTGTGCGGTCCTCTGGCCAACAGCCGATTCCACCACCAGCCCGAATCAGCGAACCGCCCCGACAGCAAACCGGAGGCTGCGTATCACAAGGCCGACAAGGCCATCGAGAATATCGTCGCTCTTTTCTTGCCGCCGCCTGATGTTACTTTCAGGATTGTTGAAGTATTCTTGTTTACAATCTCTGATTTGAGAATCTAATCCGAGGGGAGAGAAAGCCACGCCATGACCAAGGACTATTCAAGTTTCGGACTGAATGACAAGATCGCGGTCGTGACCGGCGCATCGCAGGGCATCGGGCGGGCCATTGCGCTCGGCCTTGCGCAGGCCGGTGCCCATCTGGTGCTGGCGAAGCACCCGGAGGGCCGCCATGATGAGATCGCTCAGGTGCGCGCGGAAATCGAAGCGATGGGCCGTAAAGCTCTGATCGTCGTCACGGATGTGTCGAACGTGGCGCAGATTCGCGCGCTGTTCGACCGTGCCCAAGACGCGTTCGGCAGGGTTGACGTGCTGGTCAACAACGCGGCATGGACGGGGAACACGATGGCTCTCGACGTCACCGAGGACGAGTACGATCGCACCATGGCCGCCTCTTTGAAGAGCGTATTCTTCGCCTGTCAGGCCGCCGCCCGCATCATGATTCCCCTGGGTGGTGGAAAGATCGTCAACATCGGATCGAACTTCGGTGTGATTGCGTTCAAGTCACGATCGGTGTACGCAAGCGCCAAAGCGGGCGTGCATCATCTGAGCCGCGCACTCGCGCTCGAATGGGCCTCGCAAGGCGTCAACGTCAATGTGGTGGCTCCGTGCATAACGGAAACCGAGTCGCGCAGGGTGATTCTCGAAAGGCCCGGTTACAAGGAGTGGGCCACTACCCAGATGCTTCCGGTCGGCCGCTGGAATCAGCCCGAGGACCTGGTCGGAGCCGTTCTGTTCCTCTCCAGCAATCTTTCGGATATGGTCGTGGGCCATGTGCTCATGGTGGATGGCGGCTGGACGATCCATTAACTCCCTCACGTCGTATGCTGGACTTGCGGTGCGATCCGCGAAAGAGGAGTCGAGAGTGAAGCGCGCCAATCCGATTCTGGATTTTGGTATTGACCGCGAGGCTCTGCAATACGCAGGCCACGACCTGCAGCGTCCCGAATGTATTCTTGCCGAACGCGACGGGACGCTGTGGGCGGCCGACGCGCGCGGTGGAGTCATGCGGATCGCCCGCGACGGAAGCCAGGAGATAGTCACGCAGCGGCAATCCGGTCATTTTGGAGGCGCGGAAAGCGAGGCCGCGCGCTATCTCACGGGCACGCTTCCCAACGGTCTCGCTTTCGCCCGCAACGGCGATTTCCTCATCGCGAATTTCGGCACGGACCGCCTGGAGCTGATGACGCGCGCGGGCGAATCGAAAGTGCTGGCGGACCAGATCGACGGACGTGAAATCGGCAAGGTGAATTTCGTGCTCCGGGATTCAAAGGATCGCCTATGGGTGACGGTCTCCACGCGGATCAGGAACTGGATGCACGCTCTGCGCACCGACCTGAAGGACGGTTATCTCGCGCTCTACGAAAATGGCGTCCTGCGGATCGTGGCGGAAGGTTTCGGCTTTACCAACGAGGTGCGCTTCGATGCAGCCGAGGAGTGGCTGTACGTGGTGGAAACCACGGGCGGCTGCATCACGCGTCTCCGCATCGATCAGTGCGGAAATGTCGCGGAGCGGGAGATCTTCGGGCCGTCCAACCTTGGCAAGGGCGCGTGGCCGGACGGCATCGCGTTCGACAGTTTCGGCAATCTTTGGGGCACGATGGTTTACTCGGACAAACTTTTCGTACTCACGCCGGAAGGCGATCTCCGCATTCTTCTCGATGAAGGCGATCCTGAGAAGGTCGACGCGCTGGAGCAGCAGTTTCTACTGGGAGCCGTTACCGAGGACGTGCTTTTCGCTACCGGACGAGGCGTGGCGCCATGGATGGCCAGCGTCACTTTCGGAGGGCCGGACCTTCGCACGGCCTGGATCGGATCCCTCAAGGGAAAGCGAATTCCATTCTTCCGTGCTCCGGTGGCGGGCCTGCCAATGGTCCACTGGAACGACTGAGGCAATGCACTGATGCGTGTAGTCGTTATCGGCGGATCGGGCCACATTGGCTCGTATCTCGTGCCGCGCCTCGTGGAAGCGGGTTTTGACACAACGTGTGTTTCGCGCGGGCTGCGCAAGCCGTACGTGTCGAGCGATGCATGGACGAAGGTTGAGCAAATCAGCCTCGACCGTGGCGCGTCGGGATTCGACGAAGCAGTCGCGCGGCTCGGATCGGACGCCGTGATCGATCTGACTTGTTATACGCTGGCGTCCGCGCAAAACCTGGTTGAAGCTCTGCGCGACGGGAAAACGCGGCTGCTTCACTGCGGGACCATCTGGGTTCATGGCATGAGCGTTGAGGTTCCGACTACCGAAGACCAGCCACGGCGGCCAATCTCCGATTATGGAATTCGGAAAGAGCAGATCGAGAGTTTCCTGCTGCGGCAATCTGACGTGCCGGCGACGATCATTCACCCCGGACATCTGGTTGGCGAGGGCTGGGTGCCGCTGAATCCCGCAGCGAATTTCAATCCGCTCGTGTTTCAGAACCTTGCGCTGGGCCGTGAGATCGCGCTGCCGAACATCGGCCGCGAAACTCTCCACCATGTCCACGCGGACGATGTGGCGCAGTGCTTCGTCCGGGCGCTCGGGCGCTGGCCGGAGGCCGAAGGACTAAGTTTCCACGCGGTCTCGCCCGGAGCGGTTACACTGGCCGGGTACGCCGAAACTGTTGCGGGGTGGTACGGACAGGCGGCGAATATACGTCTCCTGCCTTGGGAGGACTGGCGTAAGACCGTCACGGAGAAAGAGGCGTCCGTCACATGGGATCACATCGCGCGGTCGCCCCATTGCAGTCTTGTCCGGGCGAAGGCGCGGCTAGGCTACGAACCCCGCTATACCTCACTCGAAGCAATACGGGAATCGCTCTTCTCGCCGCTCTATCCGGGTTGACGTCCCTGCCTGCTCGCGCGACGGCAGTCGAAGCCCGTCAGTTATCCGATTTCGCCGCAATCTCAGCCGTAATAATGGCGACAAATTCGTCGAGCGGAATCGGCCCGAGATCGCCGCGCTTTCTGTGACGCACCGCGACCTTGCCGGCCTCGGCCTCGCGTCCGCCGATCACCAGCATGTACGGAACCTTCTGCAACTGTGCGTCGCGGATCTTGAGATTCACCTTTTCATTGCGGCCATCGACCACCGCGCGCACCCCGGCAGCCTTCAGCACGTGGGTGACGTGTTCGGCGTACTGCTGCTGCTTATCGGTGATAGGCAGAACCGCGGCCTGCACCGGCGCGAGCCACGCCGGGAACGCTCCCGCGTAATGCTCTACCAGAATGCCGAAGAAGCGCTCCACCGACCCGAACAGCGCGCGATGTACCATCAGCGGACGATGTTTCTTGCCGTCCTCCGCGATATATTCCAGCTCAAAACGCCGCGGCAGCGTGAAATCGAACTGCACAGTAGAAAGCTGCCACAAACGGCCGATCGCGTCGACCAGTTTCATGTCGATCTTCGGGCCATAAAACGCCGCTTCGTCCGGAATCACGGTAGCTTTGATGCCCAGGCGGTCGCAGGCCTTGCGCAGCGCGCCTTCAGCCAGTTCCCATTTGTCGGGCTCGCCATCGTACTTGCCGCTCGCGCCGCCATCCCAGGTCGAGATCTCGGCCTTGTATTCGCTAAATCCGAAAGTCTTCAGCGTATCGATGGCAAAATCGAGGCAATTCACGATCTCGTCTTCAATCTGTTCGGGCGTGCAGAAGATGTGCGCGTCGTCCTGCGTGAAGCCGCGCACGCGCAGCAGGCCATGCATGGTGCCGCTGCGCTCATAACGGTAAACCGTGCCGAGTTCGCCCAGGCGCACGGGTAGGTCGCGATAACTGTGCTGGCCATCGGCGTAGATCAGTATGTGGCCGGGGCAGTTCATCGGTTTCAGCTGATATTCGGCGTCGTCCAGCTCCATCGGAGTGAACATGTTCTCCGAATAGAAGTTGGCGTGGCCGGATGTCTTCCACAGGTCGCGGCGCATCACGTGCGGCGTGTACACCAGTGAATAGCCGCGCTTGAGATACGCGTCGCGCATCCAGTCTTCCAGTTGCTTGCGGATGATGCCGCCCTTCGGATGGAAGAAAATCAGGCCCGGTCCGGCGAGTTCCTGGATGCTGAACAGATCCAGCTCTTTGCCGATCTTGCGATGGTCGCGCTTCTTCGCTTCTTCGAGCTTGTTGAGGTATTCGTCGAGATCCTTCTTCGTGAACCAGACGGTGCCGTAGATGCGCTGGAGCTGCTTGTTCTTCTCGTCGCCCTTCCAGTAAGCGCCGGCGATGGAGAGCAGCTTGAATGCCTTTATTTTCGACGTATCCGGCACGTGCGGGCCGCGGCAAAAATCGATGAATTGCGGGCCGAGCGTGTATTCGGTGAACGGATCGTCGGCCTTTTCCTCGATGAGCTGGACCTTCATCGGCTCGTCCATGGCGCGATATTTTTCGAGTCCCGCAGCCTTGCCGATGAGCTGGCGCTCGAAAGTGAGGTTCTTCGCCTGTAGCTCCCACATCTTCGCTTCGATCTTTTCGAGATCCTGCGGAGTGAATGGTTCGGGGCGGTCGAAATCGTAATAGAAGCCGGTTTCGATGGGAGGGCCGATGCCGAGCTTGGTTTCCGGAAAGAGTTCAAGCACAGCGGCGGCGCAGAGATGCGCGGTCGAATGGCGATAGACTTCGAGCGCTTCCTCGTCTTTCGGGGTGAGAATCTGGACGGCGCTGTCTTCTTCGAGAGGGCGTTTCAGGTCATAGAGGCGACCGTTGACTTTGGCGACCAGCGCGGCGTCGGCAAGGCGCGGACTGATGCTCTGCGCGACGTCGAAGGCGCTGGTGCCGGACGGGACCTGACGGACGCTGCCGTCCGGCAGGGTGACTTGTAAGCTGCTCATAGCGGGAAGTTTCAGGTTAACACTTCGCGAATTTGCGATCCGCTGCGTTTGGTTTGTCCGTCCAGGGCGAACCTCAAAGGCAACTCAAAGGCACTGTCCCCCCCGGACACGGACCGCCGTCGACTTGGGTTCTGTCGACCCATCCCTCGGGATCACGTCAGCGGCCACTTTGTTGAAACGATCACCCGTAAATGTCGGAGGTTAACACTCTGGATGGGATGGGATCAGACCACAAGCAAAGCTTGCAGCCGGGATGCGATAGTGGCGGCAGTGGGAGAATCCTGTCCCAAATAACGCACAAGACTTGATACATGGATCGTTGCCAATTTGTGAAGGCGAAGGACCGAGACGACCTTCAGGCCAGTACCCTGAAATGCGGGCCTTTCGGGGTCGATCACGAGGTCGGACGGTAAAGCCTGAGACGGAATAATTGAGGAAATATATGCAACCAGTACTTCAGGTATTGGGGCCGAGACTCGCCGTCAGCAGTAATACAGGGAGCAGCTTCATCCCAGGCACATCGCCAAACGGAAACCGGGCGAGGAAAATATCACCTCGCAGCATTCACCGGCTGTCCGTCTTCCAGCGTGTAAATATCCTGGAGCGTGTCCGCGAGGACCATTCCCCGGCTATACCATGAGCCCAGCGGCTTCCAGCTTCGTCCTCGTCAGGCAGCAGGACGATCAGGCGGACCTGTCCGGCCGGTAACTCCACTGGTACGTCAGCCGTGACTCGATGCTGCTTGTCGATTGCGCCTACCAACTCAATCGCCTTCATGGTTACATTATCCGCGATTCATCCTGCCCTGGACAATGCCCCTGTGCGGCGCATTTCACCGCGCGATCGGCACGAGCTTCGAGCGACGGATCTTCTTGTCTCTCGTCACCAGCGGGACGCGATGCACAATACTGGTCGCCGCGATCAGTTCGTCCGCCGGATCGGAACTGAAGTCGAGTTCGGTCGACATCCTGCAAACGGCCACGTCCAGCGGCCAGATCCGCACCCTTGCGAAGATCCTGGAAAAATCCGCGCCGGCCAGATCGATTTCAATTCGGCCGATCTGCCGCAGCTTCGCTATCTCCCAAAGCACAATTGCCGAAACGCCCCACGATTCGGAGGCCAGAAGCCGATGTTCCGCGGCTGTGAGTCCGCCGTCGAGTGCGTGAACCAGAATGTGAGTGTCAAGATTCAGCATCCCAGCGGACTCCCGTCGACAGGATGTCGCCCTTGATCGCGATCCTGCCCTTCATGCTGCCGATGAGTCCGGCGCAATCGGCGCTTACCGGCATCACGCGCGCCACGGGCTGGCCCCGCTTTGTGACTACTATGCCTTCCGGCCCGAGATTATCCAGAAGAGCGAGACACTGTTCCTTAAACTTCGAGGCATTGACGTGTTCCATACCGTCATTATACTATAGACACTCAAGCTGACTGGTCACTTGGAGTGGTCATCTCCGGCCAAGGGCGCGAAGCCGCCGAAGGTTCCGTGCGTATACAGCAGCGGCTCGGCCTTCGACGCAAGCGAACGCACCGCCTGAATCTCGCCAAAGAGAATGCCGTGTGTCGCCACTTCCTCAAGACGCGTCAGCCGGCAATCGAAGGTCGCGAGGGCGCTATCAAGCACAGGTGCCCCTGTCGACAGTGCGCTCCAAATGCCCGTCTCGAACCGAGCCTCGCCCTGAACGTCGCCGACGCCGGCGAAGCGTTCGGCCAGCTCGCGATCTTCCACTCCCAGGACGTTCACAGCGAAAACACCCGACTCGCGCACGGCGGCGAACGGCGCGATCTGCCGGTTCACGCAGCAAAGCAATGTGGGAGGATCGGCCGACACTGAACAGACGGCCGTTGCGGTCAGGCCCTGCCGCGCGCCGTCCGCCGCCACCGTGGTGATGAGGCACACATGCGCGGCCAGATGCCGCATACCCGATTTGAACGATTCCGCGTCCGCAATGCTCATTCGCCCGGCTTGCCCGAACCCGCAGGCTGTCAAAAAGAGATTACCAGTTAGCTCTGTCTGGCGAACCCCGGGGCGTTGACACCCCCGGGCGGAGCAGTCCTCCCGCCACATGCGATTCGGCTCCGCGGACCGCTCATTCAGACAGCCGTAGTGACATTATTGCGGAGGTGGCCGGGCCGCAGTCATTCGCGCCAGGCCTGCCTGCGCCACCGCGTCGGCGCATGTCGTCATCACCTGATCCAGTTCCACCTGGTCTCTTTTCCCGCCGAACAAGAGGCTTGGCTTGCCCCGGTCCCATTCAAACGGGCAGACGTCGATGCCTCTCGCCGCGTTGTCCTCGCGAACCTTCCGGAGCACTTCCTCGGGATTTCGGCCTCCGAACATGCCCAGCGCGGCGTCGAGGCGATCCGCGCCTTTGGTGAAGTCGTTCTCTTCAAGCGACAACGGCGACGCTTTGCCTCGCACCGAGCCTGATCCCGGCAAGGGTCCGGCGATGCCCGTGGCCTGCGTCGGGATTGTTCGCCGCGCCTCGTTCGTGGGCATCCCGCTCAGTTGGACATAGCTGACGATCGCGCAAAACGTGGCGACCGCCGCCAGACTTGCCGAAACGGCGGCCACGGCAATCCATGTCCGGCGGCTGCGCGAGAGCGCGTCGATGTTCGCCTGAGCATGATTGCAGGCTACTTCCAGTTCGCGCAATCCCCGCTCGGTCGCAAGTCGGACGCTCAGTTCATGTTCCTGCTCCGCCCTCAGCAGCACTTCGCGCGCATCGCCGGACTTCCTGCAAAACAGGCTCAGATCGGCCTCGACGATCTGAATGTGCCGGTCCAGGCTGACGGAAAACAGCCGCAGTTCCCTCGGGGAGACTTTACGCGTCGAAAGCGTTGTCTGGAATTGTTTCAACGCCTGGCGGCAATGTTGGGCATGGCTGGCGGCGGACTCCGCCAGTCCCGCGTTTCGGGGGTCACAGACGGGAGCCGCCGTCGATGACGAATGGAGCTGAAGCTGAACTGCCGACCCGGGGAAATCTCCGGTGGTTATCAGAGCGGACTCGGCGACCCCGTCGGTGTCGTTTGTCATGCTCGCAGCTCCCTTCTCGGCACAGGACACCTCTCGCGCTTCGCCAGGGCATCTATTCGTCTGGGACGTGCGAGCGGTGGCACCTCCGCCCGGATTTATCGCCGTTAGTCTTTGAGAAGTGGTGTTATCGGCCCGAATGTCGGAAAACTTTAGTTCAGACGGGAAATTATTTTCGCAACGCGTTCTTTTTGGGTGAATGTGTGCGATGCTACACTTCAAAACACTATGCTTGAGGTCAAAGATCTCCGCAAGAGTTACGGCAGCACGGTCGCGGTCGACGGCGTCACGTTTCGCATCGCCAAAGGCGAAACAGTCGGCCTGCTCGGCCCGAACGGAGCCGGGAAAACCACGACCGTTTCGATGATTGCGGGATTACTCCGCCCCGATTCGGGAGAGGTGCTCATCGAAGGCCGTCCACTCGGGGGAGATTCCGACCCGATCAAGCGCAGGATCGGCCTCGTTCCTCAGGATATTGCGCTGTTCGACGAACTGCCCGCGCGCGACAATCTGGAATTCTTCGGGGCTCTCTACCGGCTGGATGGAGCGCAGCTGAAGCGCGTAACCTCGGAGGCGCTCGATCTGGTCGGCCTCGCCGACAAAGCCAGGGAAAAGGTGAGAAACTTCAGCGGCGGCATGAAGAGACGTCTGAACCTCGCCGCCGCGCTGCTGCACGATCCCGATATTCTGCTTCTCGACGAGCCGACCGTTGGCGTCGACCCGCAGAGCCGCAACGCCATTTTCGACAACCTCGAAACCCTTAAGAAGCGCGGCAAGACTCTGCTTTACACGACCCACTATATGGAAGAAGCCGAGCGTCTCTGCGACCGCCTGGTAGTTATCGATCACGGCAAAGTGATTGCCGACGATACCCTGCACGGCCTCTATCGCCTGCTGCCCGTGACGAATATTCTCTCTATCGAACTGGAGACCGCCAATGGGGGCCTCCGCCTCGAAGATGTCCGGGCCGTTTCGGGAGTGCGGTCGGCGGAAGTAGCGGAGGGCGTGCTGCGGGTGGGTGTGCACGACCTGTCTACCGGCGCCCCGGGCATCCTCCAGTGGCTGGCGGACACCGGGCATCTCTACACCCATGTCGCCAGCGAGCGGCCCGATCTCGAAACCGTGTTTCTCAATCTCACCGGAAGGAGCCTGCGCGACTCATGATGATCCCTTTAGTCGCACTGATCCGAAAGGATCTGCGTCTTTTTCTCTCGGACCGCCGGGCGGTGATTATGAGTTTTGTAGCGCCGATCATGATCGCCGCGTTCTTCGGCTACATATTCGGCGGCAACGGAGGAAAGACGGAGACCAGCCGTATTGCCGTGTTGGTCGTGGATCAGGACACCAGCGCGATTTCCCGTGCGATCTTCGCGGATCTGGCCGCCAACAAATCGCTCGACGTCAAAGCTTCAGAGCCTGACCCGGCGCGCGAAGCGGTTCGCAAGGGGACGGCAACCGTTGCCGTGGTCTTGCCGAAAGACTTCGGCGCCAGCGCGGGGCGGGCGTTCTTCCGAACCGAAAACAAGCCGGAGATCGCGCTGCTGTACGACCCATCGCACAGCGCCGAACAGGGCATGGTGCAGGGCATTCTCACCGGCTCCGTCATGCAGGTAGTGAGCCGGGAGATGTTCAATGGGACAACGGGTCAGGCTGTCGTGCGGGAGTCGCTTTCGCAGATCGATCGGAGTAGCGGCCTTGCTCCCGCCGATAAGCGTTCGCTACACGATCTTCTGCAAAGCGTTGAGCAATGGAATGAGCGTGCGCAGGCGGCCGGTGCCAGCGGGCAAACGGGGTTGTCGACCGGACTGACAGTGCCGTATCGGATCCGCGAAGAAGCGGTCACCGCGCGCACGGGCGTGCAGTATAACGGCTACGCGCATTCGTTCGGTGGCATGAGCGTGCAGTTCATTCTGTTTATGGGAATCGACGTCGGAATAGGGGTGTTACTACAGCGGCAGCGCGGACTGTGGAAGCGCCTGCGGGCTGCACCGATTTCGCGCGGTTTGCTCCTCGGCAGCCGGGCGATCAGCGCCGCGATGATTTCGATGTTGATTCTTCTGGTCGTGTTCGGCGTTGCCCGGATCGTTTTTGGCGTACGGATCGAAGGCAGTATGCCCGGATTTCTCGGCGTCTGCGTGGCGTTTTCGCTCATGACGGCCGCATTCGGATTGTTAGTCGCCGCTCTGGGAAAGACCCCCGAGGCTACTCGCGGCCTCTCGATTTTCGTGACGCTGATCCTGGTGATGCTGGGCGGCGCGTGGGTGCCGGCGTTTATCTTTCCGCAATGGCTGCAAACGGTGACGATGTTCGTGCCAACGCGATGGGCGATGGACGGCTTCGACGCGATGACCTGGCGCGGTCTTGGTTTCTCAGCGGCCATCGGGCCAATTGCCGCGCTGCTCGGGAGCACGGCTGTGTTCGGCGCACTAGCGGTGAGCCGCTTCCGATGGGAAGCGGAGGGATGAGCCGCTCCGCTTCCCACCGCGCGATTTTCTATCACACCACGCTTAACTTCAGAAGGTAATTCTGCCGGCGATCTGCATGTCCCGGTTGCCGCTCTTGCCGGTGATCTTGCCGAACGCCGATGAAGTCGGGCTGGTGTTCGGACCGTTCCAGTTCGGGTGATTGAGCGTATCGTATTGCTCCCAGCGGAGCTGGAACTTCACCTTTTCCTTCAGCCTGAAATCCTTGTAGATCGCCGAGTTGAAGTTCCAGCTTCCGGGACCGTAGTAGATGTCGCGGACGCGCTGCGTGTTGAAAGTCCCGTTGGCCGGGGGGCTGAAGACGGCGGCGCCGGACGAGGTCTTGGGTTGGAAATAGTAGTTGCTGTCGGTGGCGGCGTTGCTGCCCTGCGAGTACTGGTCCGAGTACACGATCGGAGCGTTCTGCACCCAATACTGCGTGACGCCCGTCGAGTTGACGCCCGCATAATCGGTGGTAGTGCCGATGGCGAACGGCGTGCCGCTCTGGTAGACGTAAATGCCGCTCACCGTCCAGCCGCCGATGGTCGATTTCAGGAAGCGGTTGCCGTCCCTGAAGAACGGCAAGGCGTAAACGCTGGTGATCTGCCACACTTCGCGGCGATCGAACGTCGAGGGACCCCACATGAATGAGTTGTCGTAGGCATTCGGCTGGAAAGTCTGGTAGCTTGTGCCGTTGTCGTCCGATTTGCCGTAAGTGTAGGCCGCGTTGAAGCCGAGGCCCTTGCTGAAACGGTGGGTGACCTGGAACTGAGCGCTGTGATACATCGATCCGCCCAGGTTCGTGTTCTGCAGAATCGTGCTGTAACCCTTGAACGGAACCAGAGAATTCGGGCTCACGCCGCCGGGGCACGCGCCCTGCGGGCAGGTGCCAACCGGGAGCTGATTGATGTTCTGCTCATAGGGCAGATTGACGCCCCTGTGGCCCACGTAACCAACCGAAACCACCGTCCCGAAACCGACCTCGCGCTGATACGTCCCGTTCCACTGCAACGAGTAGGGCGTCGGGTTGTACTTGGCATAGCTCAGGATGTATAGAGGGAACAGAGTGGCCGAGGTGCCGCCGGGGTTGTCCACGTTGCCGTTGGCCACCGAAGCCTGTTGCTGGATGGGCGAATTTCCTCCCGGGAACAGACCGTCGCTGACGCCGGTGTGATCGTAGAACCGGCCGAAGCCGCCGCGGAACACGCTCTTACTCGTGAAAGCGTAGGCGAGACCGACTCGCGGCGAGAAGTCCGCGTAATGCTCCTGCGTGTACGTGTTTTTCCCGCCCGTAAACAGGAAGTTGTAGATACCGGCAACTTCCGCCGCCGGACGATTGCCCGCCGCGCCGGGCCAACCCATGCCCGGAATCACCATGCCGTTATAGATCTGCTGCAGCGTTGGCGTTCCGCTCAGGTTGCCGGTGGCCGGGTTGATGGACACCGCGCTGGCCGGATTGTAGACGGACGGATCGAAGTAGGCGATGTTGCCCCAGAGGCTGGAATACGGAGACGTCAGGCTCCAGCGCAGACCGATGTCCAGGCGGAGTTTGGAAGTCACCTTCCACGAATCCTGTCCCCAGATTTCGTTGTCGTGATTGCGATAGGGAGTGAAAGAACGCGCGCCCACCTCGGCGTAGGTGGCGAACTTGCCCACCGCGGCGTTGGCAAAGGCAAGACCGGTGCCGCCCGGAGTGGAGTCGGAAAACGAGAACTGGCCGGCCTGGTTGTTCGTGCCGCCCGGCGTCGAGCCAATCACGATCTGATCGTCGTCGTTCTCGCCGGACTTTTCAAAGTAGTAACCGAACTTCAGAGTGTGTTGCCCCTGCACGTGGGTGATGTTATCGGAAAACTGCTCGATCGGTCCGGCGGAGTGCGATGGATACGGCGAGCCGTTCAACGTCACAAACGGAGAGTTTGGCCATGCGGTGGAAGGAATCTTGTCCGAGATATCTTTTCCGTTCGGGAACAGGTACGGGTAGTTAATCCCATAGGCGCTGCGGGCGAACGAACCCTCCGGGCCAACCCACAGCCCGGTGGCGACGTGATCTGCGCTGCCAGCCACAAGTGCTTCGTTGATCCACGTCGGCGTGATCGTCCAGACGTAGTTCAGCGAGGCGCGCTTATTGGGATTCTGCTGGATCGTGTTCGCGTAGGTGGACGAGATGCCGATGTTGTCGTTCAGGAA
>PLEX01000084.1:20563-22373 GCA_003136575.1 Bryobacterales bacterium
TTGCTGGAATTGAGGAATCCCGGAGTCGGTTTGGGGATGGCGTTGATGATCGCCATGCCGTTCGGACTCTGTTGCGACAACGGAATTGTGTTGTTGGGATAGGCATTGCCGGTCGGGTCCTTAAGAATGATCGCCTTGTTATAGAAAATGTTGTTCGACGCCAGCAGTTCGCTGAAATTGCCCTGCCGCATCAGCGCCGTGGGAACGACGCCCAGATTCAGGGTGTCGGTCAACTGGCGGACCCATTCCTCGCCCCAGGTGAAGAACAATTTGTCCCTCTTCCTGTTGAAAGTCTTGGGAATGAATACCGGGCCGCCCACCGAGAAGCCGAACTGGTTGTAGTGGAAAGGCGAAGGCACGGTGAATCCGGTCTGGTTACGGCTCCACGTATCGGCTTCCATAATCGGGTTGCGCCAGTATTCATAAGCAGAGCCGTGGAGGTCGCGCGTGCCGCTCTTGGTGACCACGCGAATCTCGCCGCCCGATTGACGCCCGTATTCCGCGCTGTAGTTGGACGTCAGCACCTGCACTTCCTCGGTCTGGTCCAGATCGGCGGCTCCGATGCTGCGGCTGGTGTTGGCGCGCGTGCGGATGCCCACCGCGCCGTCGAAGTAAATCACGTTATTCTCGTTGCGGCTGCCGTTGATGTTGAAGGAACCCGTGGAGTAGGTGAAACTGTTCGAAGCCAGATTGCCGCCGATCACGCCGGGCATCAGGCCGGCGAGGAAGATCGGGTTGCGGCCGTTCAACTCGGTTAATTCCACGGTCTGGCGATCGACCAGCTGACCCAGCGTTGCGCTATCGGTTTGCACCGCAGTCGTAGACGCGGTGACGCTTACCGATTGCGTCGCCAATCCTACCGCCAGGTTGATATCGACAGCGGCGGGAATACTCGCATCGAGGATTTTGTGAAGCAGTTCGTAGGTCGAAAACCCGGCATGCTGCACCTGCACCGTGTAAGAACCCGGCGGCAGGGCGGTGACCACGTAATACCCTTCGGCGTTGGTCGTGGCGATGCGCTGGAACTCCACAGCCTCGTTCTTGATGAGCACTTTGGCGCCGGGCACAACTGCTCCCGATGGATCTCTCACGAACCCCGAAATCGAAGCGACATCCGATTGTGCGAATGCGCCGAAAGACAGAACAACCAACGCTAAAAGCGCCGCAAACAAACTCCCGCTGAATTTGATCGTTTTCATCCCTCTCCTCTTTTTGCCGGATTTGACGAAAAATCCGGGTACGTCCCCGGCGATTCGATGGTCGCTGACCTCGATCAGCATATCAACATGTGCGCTGTGCGTCAATAAGTTCGAATTGTAATTAATAAGGCGCATTGTAATGGCTTTGTCTCTTTGCCACGGTATCGCACGGGCATTTTCCCTGGCGCGGCCATGGCAGCGGTCCAGCCATTTCACCCTGCTTTCCCTTTGCGTGATCCGGTCACCCGAATCCGGATGGCGACGGTCATGATGGTTCCAACCAAAAGGGCATCGGGTACAGGGGCTGCCGAGTCCAGCGACCCCGCTCGCGAAAGAATTCGGGTTCCCCGGGGAAAACGGCGATTGGCTCGGCGCCTGGGCAGTGAATCCGGGAGTTGACCGAGATGCGTCCGGGAACAGCGCAACGGACTCGCCCGCTGCATAGTATGAGCAGACACTTGTTGCGCCGGGACAGGCCGTGAGTCGTTCATCGAGGCGTTTTCGGGCCGGAATTACGCCGCTTTTTTCGTCAGCGGCGGAAATTCGAGCAAATTGTTCTCCTTTCGCCAGTGGATGTCGCCTCTTTTCGCCTTGACGCCGCGGTGGAACAG
>PLEX01000083.1 GCA_003136575.1 Bryobacterales bacterium
CAACCGGTGACCCAGACGCGCCGAGCGGCCTGATTTCCGCCGGAAACACCCTCGAAGACCAACCCACGACCGGCCTCAGAGCTACCACTACGCCGAAACGCAAAACCTGCACTTGCTTTCATCCGTATGCATCAGTATGCAGGAATCGCCAAATTCCTCCCGAATCCACCGCGACCCCGTCCAATCCGTTACATTGTCCTATGGAGTCCAATTTCTTGAAACCGGCCAAATCCCTGCTCCCCCTCTGCATCCTGGTTCTGTCGCTCGCCGCATCTCTCCCCGCGCAGGACCTGAAATCTTTCGAAAAGCGCGTCACCGAATTCACGCTGCCCAACGGCCTCCACTTCGTCGTGCTCGAACGGCATGACGCACCGGTCGTCTCCTTCCACACCTACGTCAACACCGGCTCGGTTGACGATCCCAAAGGCAAGACCGGCCTCGCCCACATGTTCGAACACATCGCGTTCAAGGGCACGGACACGATCGGCACCACAAATTGGCCAGCCGAAAAAGCGGCCCTCGCGCAAATCGAACGCGCCTACGATCAACTCGACGCCGAGCGCCACAAGATCGGCGGACCGGATCCCAAAAAACTGGAAGCCCTGCAGGCAGCCGTCGATGCCGCCATCGAAAAGGCCGACTCGTACGTCGTGCCGAACCTCTACCCGCAGATCATCGAGGAAAACGGCGGCGTCGGCATGAACGCCCAGACGCAGGAGGATTCCACCGAATACTTCTACAATTTTCCGGCCAATCGTGTGGAGCTCTGGTTCTATCTCGAATCGGCCCGCTTCCTGCATCCGGTGACGCGCGAGTTCTACAAGGAGCGTTCCGTCGTCCGTGAAGAGCGCCGCATGCGCACCGAGTCCAGCCCGGATGGCAACCTTTTCGAACAGACGATGGCGACGGCGATGATCGCGCACCCTTACCGCGAGCCAACCGTCGGCTGGGGAAGCGACATCGATAACCTTCGCGCGACCGACGCCGAAGCGTTTTTCGCCAAATACTACGTTCCCGGCAACATTACGATCGCGATTGTGGGCGACGTGCAGCCGGCGAAAATGAAGGCGCTCGCGGCCGAGTACTTCGGGCGTTTGCAGAAGCGTCCTATGCCTCCGCCTGTCATTACCGTGGAGCCGAAGCAGGAAGGCCAGCGCCGCATGGAGGTCGAGTCGCCCGCGCAGCCAGTCGAATTGCTCGCCTACCACCGGCCCGATCAGCAGAGTCCGGACGACCCTGTGTTCGATGTCATCGCCGACATTCTTTCCGGCGGCCGCACGAGCATTATCTATAAGGATCTCGTCCGCGACAAGCGCCTTTCGCTCGACGCCGGCGCCGGCGCTTCCATGCCCGGAGGCAAGTACCCCAATCTGTTTTACTTTTATCTGCTGCCTGCCCAGGGCCACACTTCGGCCGAGAATGAACAGGAACTCGACGCGGTGATCGCCGGTTTCAAGAGCACGAAAGTGGATGACGCCGTGCTCGCCCGCACCAAGACGAAGACCCGCGCGGGGCTGATCCGCCAGCTCGATAGCAACGCCGGCCTCGCGCAATTGCTGTCCTCTTATCAGGCGAATTACGGCGACTGGCGCAAGCTGTTTACGTCAATTGACGATATCGACAAAGTAACCGCAGACGACGTGCAGCGCGTAGCCCGCCAATATCTGATCCCGGAAAATCGGACAGTCGCGGTGACCTACGCGCCCGCCAAAGGAGCCGCCAAGTGAAAAAAGCCGCCATGTGGAGTAGGCCCTTGGCCTGCGCCTGCGCCTCTGTGACGTCCCCGTGCACCTGTGGAGCAAGCATCTGCCCCTTCCCAACCCTCACCTCCACAGGGAGGACGAGTAGCTGTGGGGCAGGCGGTTCCGCCTGCCACTATCCCACACGTGCAACCTTGTTGACCAAGCCTCCATCCGGCTCCGCAAGCCTGCCGACCCAGGCTGCAATCCTTCCGAACCGCGACCGTGAGGGAGCGGCGGCGGGATATCGGGGCACACGGCTGAGCTTGTTGCCCAACCGAGCGGAAACGAACTTTACGCCCAGCGCCGCGACCCCCACGCACCGCGAATCGCTGTTCATCCGCGCCCGCAAACCCGCCCTCTTTCTCCTGATTCCCCTACTCGCCGCGGCCCAGCAACCGCCCAAACCCGCCGCGCCCCCGGCCCCAGTCCCACCAGCCTCCTGGACCGACCTGAAATTCCCCCCGCTCAAAGAAATCCAGATCCCGAAAATCGAAGAGACCACCCTCGCCAACGGCATGAAGGTCTACATGCTGGAGAACCACGAACTCCCGCTCGTGCGCGGCTCCGCGCTCATCCGCACCGGCAACCTTTTCGACCCCGCCGACAAGGTGGGCCTCGCTTCGGCTACCGGCGAAACGATCCGCAGTGGAGGCACCTCGAAGCTCTCCGGCGACCAGATCGACGAGCAACTGGAAAACATCGCCGCCGACGTCGAAAGCCAGATCGACGAAAACTCCGGCACAATCAGCTTCTCCACGTTGAAAGAACGTACGGACGAAGTCCTGTCGATCTTCCACGACGTTCTTACCGACCCGGCCTTCCGCCCCGACAAAATCGAGCTTTGGAAAGCGCAGGCCAACAGCGGCATCGAGCGCCGTAACGACGAGCCAATGGGCATCACCGCCCGCGAGTTCAGCGACATCGTCTACGGCCGCAACAATCCGTACGGCTGGAAGATGGAGCACGCCACCGTATCGAAGATCAACCGCGACGATATTGTCGCGTTTTACAAGCGCTACTACTTCCCGGCCAACATCATCCTGACCGTGCAGGGCGATTTCTCCGCGCCGGAGATGAAAGTAAAGATCGAGAAGCTCTTCGGGACGTGGAGTTATGCCCAACCGCCCGTTCCGCCGTTTCCGAAAGTCGACAATCAGGCGAAGCCGGGCATCTACCTCGCCATGAAACCCGATGTAACCCAGAGTTCGTTTGCGCTCGGTCACCTCGGCGGCAAGTTCAGCGACAAAGACTATCCTGCGCTGGAGGTCATGGCCATCATTCTCGGAGGCGGGTTCCACAGCCGCCTGTTCCGTCAGGTCCGCTCGAAGCTTGGCTACGCGTACGATGTCGGGGCGGGCTGGGGCGCGACGTACGACCATCCTGGCGTGTTTGAAATCGAGGGCAGCACGAAATCTCCCACCACGGTGGACACGCTGAAGGCGGTCGCGGCGGAAGTGAGGAAGATCCGCGCCGAGGACGTGACCGACGAAGAACTCAAAACCGCCAGGGATACCGTGCTCAATGGCTTCGTCTTCGCCTTCGACACGCCGTCGAAAACGCTGAACCGCCTCGTGCGGTATCGCTACTTCGGTTATCCCGACGACTTCATCTTTCAATACCAGAAAGCCATCGGGGAAGTGACGCGTGCCGATGTGCTGCGCGTCGCGAAACAGTATGTCGATCCTTCGAAGTTCGTAGTCGTCGTAACCGGCAATCCGAAGGACTTTGGCACTCCGCTCAGTACGCTCGAACTGCCGGTGAGCGATATCGATCTGGCCATCCCAGGCTCGAAAGGCGCGGCCCCGGAGAGGTAAATGAACCGGCGTCAATTCACCGCTGCCATGGCCTTGCTGCCAGCCGGGCTCCGCGCCGCGGAGACGTTACAGGAACATGGCCGGAAGGTCGTCGATAAGTGCATTCAGGCGCTGGGCGGCGACGCTTTCCGGCAGATGCCGGGCCATCTCGAGACGGGCAGAGCTTTCCGTTTCTATAACGACCATCTCACCGGCCTTGCCCCGGCAAAGGTCTATACGAAGTATCTGGAAACGTCGCGGGGCGACGCGCAGGCCGGGAAGACGCTGCGAGAAGTGCAGCGCCAGGTGCTCGGCAGGAACGACGACGAGACGGTTCTGCTATCGGCCACCGAAGGCTGGGACATCACGTACCGCGGAGCGGAAGCCATCCCCGCCGAAAGAATCGATCAGTTCCGCGAAACCACGCTGACCGACATCTTCTACATTCTGCGAACGCGTATGGACGAGCCGAACATGTCGCTGTTTTCGCGCGGCGCGGAGGTTGTCGATAACGTTCCGACGGAGGTCGTCGATTACTACGACGCCGATAACCGTAACGTCACCGTGTGGATCCATTCCTCGACATGGCTGCCCGTGCGGCAACTGGTGAAGCGCTGGGACCCGCTGATCAAAGAGCGCCGCCAGGAGTTTACGTTCTTCACTAAATACCGGGATGCGGGTAGGGGCATCATGTGGCCGCACGAATTCGAACGCGAGCGCGATGGCGAAAAGACCTACCAGCTGATATCGGACAAGGTAACGGTGGGCGTTTACAACGACAGCATGTTTCAACTGCCCGCCAAAGTCAAAGTGCTCAAAAAATGATGAACCCCGCGTTGACAGAAACCAAGCCGCCACATCCCCGCGGAGAATAGTCGCCGCTGAAAACGGCCGCTCCGCCTTGACCCCAGTTTGTCAATCTTCAAACTCTATCTCTCTACCCCTCAATAACTTGCAAAAAGTCGCCCCTGATTTCCGCCTTCCTGCGTGCTAGCTTCCAGGCGTAGGAGAGGCCAATACATTGGCCACGGAAAGACTAACAAGGGCCATGAAACAAAAGCAAGACTCAGGAACGCTTACGGCGGATTTTAACGCGTTCCTTCCGATTCTATTGGGTTTCGAGGGCGGTTACGTGGAAGATCCCACGGACCCCGGCGGCGAGACGAACAAGGGCGTGACGATGAGTACCTTCCAGCAGTACGCTCAGGAACTGCTCGGCGTGGATCCGACATCCGACAACCTGAAAGCCCTGACGGACGATCAGGCCGGTACCATCTACCGAACCCTTTACTGGAACAAGATTCACGGAGACGACTTCGCTTCACAGTATCTTGCCAATATCGTCTGCGATTTTTTCGTGAATTCCGGCACTCACGCCACGAAACTGCTCCAGCATGTATTGAATGGACTGGGAGCGAATCTCACCGAGGACGGAGCGATAGGCCCCGGTTCGTTGAATGCGCTAGCCGCTGCCGACCAGACCCAGGTCTATCGGAATTACAAGCAGGGCCGGATCGACTACTACACCGCCCTGGGCGCGAAATATCCGCAATTCGTAAAGGGCTGGCTGAACCGGGCCAATGCGTTCCCGGACCTCTGAGCCGCAGCCATGCGGCCAGTCAGGCGCCGTCGGGCCGGCGCGGCCGTACTCCGCGCGACTCGCGGCCTCGCCGATGAACGTTCCAGCATAGTCCATGCTCTAAAATGATTTTTTACCGCCCCGCTGGTGTCTAGCCTCCGGCCGACACATGAACCACGTGGATTCGTCCGGCGCGGCAGGAGAAACGGGTGCCTTCAACCAAAGCGGCGGATACCACCGCCGGCAGCAACGAACTCTATCGCTACATCAATCTGAAGCTGGCCGCGCTCGGACAACCGACCAGCGGCGCGACGGCCGATCCGGAGTTTCTCGAACTCGCGCGGCCATTGCTGCGCAACTACTACCAGAAAGATCAGCTTCTGGGTGGCAGGCTCTGCCCGGCCGACCGGCGCATTCAGGAATTCCTCGATAGCTACCTCGGCGAACCCGCGCCGCGCCTCCCCGCGTCTGCCTTCACGCTGGACCGTTCCGGCCTGGCGCGCGCCATGTCGCTGCCGCCTGGCGCCGATTCGATGTCGTCGCCGTACCTCAAGTCGTACCGGCTTCCGCAGGGCATCCTGCACAACCCCAGGAGCGACCGCCGCACCACCCAGGGCATCTTCCACATCGTCGAAGGCGGCCTTCCCATACCCGCCGACAAGATCGGTGTTCCGAAGATCGCCTTCAAACGTCTGCTCACAGCCGCGCTTCTGCCGCCACAGGACGTCCTGGCCCTGCCGTTCACTGCCGACCAACCCGACCAGGCTCATTTCTTCGTCAGCCTGCTTCTTCGCCCGCTCGTCTCGCCCGCCGGCGGAAAATCGCCCGCGAAGCGGATGGAGACGCGCTTTTTCGCGCCGGCGAGCCTCGTCAGTAATCTCGATTTTGTCGAAGGTATCTTCGGCAACGCCGGCGACCCCTACCTTCCGGAGAACGACGCCGCTCTCGATGTGAACCACTGGACCGGCCACACCGGCTGCGTGATTCTCGCTCCGCACGTTACCGGCTTACGAAAGAAGGATCTCGGGCTCCCGCGATATGAGGACGCCACTCCGCTGCAGCAGCGCGACGGCATGTGCTGGCGCGACGAAGACGAACTCTACAACAAGGGCTCAGCCTTCAAACTGACCTGCCGGGACGCGCGCGGCGTTATCGTCACGATCATCGCGGATAACTATTACGGCTACTGCAAGAAGGAAGTCAAGACCCAGATCGGCTACGCGGCTAATCTTTTCGGGGCCTGCGAGGAAGAGCATGCCGGCGGCGCGATCGCTTTCCCCGCCTACGTGCTCGGCCAGGAGTTCTACGCCGGCCGCACTGTCCTGACCAAGCAGGTGGTCTATGAGGACGCCATGAAGTATCTTGGCGACCGCGTCGAAATGCGGCCCGAACGCTACGCGGTTGACCGCACCTATCCCAGCGTCTTCTACGTCCCGGAGAACGCCGACTTTCTGGTCGCCGAAGGCTGCGTGAAGTGGAACTACGGCGCGGAAGGGACGGCGTCGCACAAGCTGGTCCTGCGCGCCGGCGAAGTTTACGTTCTCCCGTGGGGCACCAAGATTCGTCTGGAAAAGCAGCCTGGCGGTACCGCCTGGCGTTTGATCGCGTCCCGCGCCGATGGCGTGCTCTGCCACAAGCCCTGCACGGTTTCCGGTGGCGGGAAGTCGGAGATCTCCAAATCGCTCGGCAGCATTATTCTGAAGGGAACGGTCTTCGTTCGCGAGTACGAACGCGACTTTGCCGCCGTGGAAGAGATCCTGAAGAAGGATTTTTCCGCAATCTACAGGAATCCTCTGCCCGGCAATCGCGCCGCACGGCCGATTCTTAGCCCCGAACGCTCGCTCGGTTCGGTGATCAAGCTGCTGACTCCGTCAAAGGAATACATCGACGAGCACAACGAGTGGGTCAGGAGCCTGCCGCAGACCATCCGGCAGCTTATCGTCACCGTCAAACGTTATTACCGGCCCTACATGGGGGATGGCTGGCGCAAGTATTTCACTGTGGATCGCATCAACGGCCATGAAGGCCATGAACTCAAGTATCGCGATCAGAAGCTGGTCGGCAACTATCTGCGCATGGGTTACGACCCAAACGGCTCGTGGCGCATTTATAAGCTGCGCCCGGACTTCAATGCGGCCGACAAGGTGCAGGTCGAAGACGACATCACCGCCTCCACCGTTCTGCCGCGCGAGAGTCTCAATAACCTCGATCCGGAATACTCGCATCTGAGCGTGAAGCTGGTCCAGAACTGCGAGCAGCTCTTGTTCCAGCGGCCGGACGACGCTATTCATCGCGGCTTCGATAAGGATGCCGAAGCAGACCTCGCTTCGCCCGGCACCTTCATTTCAAACTTCGAACCCCTGACAGTAGCGCAGGCGCGCGAACTGGTGGATCACATCGTCGAGTTCGACCAATACACGGAGCCGATGCGGAAGCTGCTGGGGGATTTCGCCGCCCGCGGCAAGGGCTACGTCGTCTCTTCAGCCCATCCCAGAATGGTGGACGGCGCGCCGTCGAAGAACCCGCGCTATCTGCAACGGCGTCCGGACCTGGTGCATCCCCGCGATGCGTATCTGGCCCAGGTAGGCACGCGCCTGGCTCGCGAGATTCCGCCGGACGCCACGGTCTACTTCCCGGTGAACGCGGTTCTTGCCGGCAGACGCAATAATCCGCCCGACCCGAAGGCGGGCATTCCCCCGCTTGCGGTCTACAACCCGATCCACTATCAGGAATTGCCCGAGCTCTTCATGGATTTCATTTGCAGCCTGACCGGAAAGTCGCCTTCGACGACCGGTTTCGGCAGCGAGGGCGCGCTCACTAAAGGGCCGTTCAACGCGCTGTGGCCGATCATCGACGTGAACAACGCGCTGGTTTCCGCGATCGTCACAGGCTACGGCGGTTTCACCACTGCCGCCGGGCACATCGGCCCGCATTACCGTGTGGATCACGACAACAGCATGCTGGTGCCGGAGCTTTGGTGCCGCATGCGCGTCTACGAGCGTGAACCGCGGTTTCTGATCGACAATGGCCTGCTCGAACGAGTGGAGGATTTCGACTACGAAGGCCGTCGCGTACTGGCCGGCCGCCTGGGCTACCGGATCACCGCGCTGTTCGTGGACCGGTTCCTCGGCAGGATTTTCGAAATGCCCGGTTCGGTTTTCCCGGAACAGTTGCTGCGTCCGGAAAAGCAGGATCTCGGCAACTATGTCGCGGGCATCGAGGCGATCTGCGAAGCGCAGCGAACGGTGGCGCTTAATTACTTTGAGGACGGCAGCGTGGAGGCCGCCTGTCCGCCGATTCGCGCGCTGCTGCACATCATGGCGCATGGCCATTATGAAGGCAAGGGAACTGACGACCCGGCGATCAGGGCGTTGTTCACGCGCGACGCGCTGCTGGCCAGCGACTGGTACGCCGAGCGTCTGGCAGTGAAGCAACAGCGCGATATTGCGCTTTGGCGGCGGCATGTGGCGGATGTGGAAGCGGGCGGAGCCGACGGGATTGACGCCGCGAGAGCCGAGTTGGCGCGGGTCAATTCGCGGGAGTATCTGGAAGAATTGCGCGGAACAATCGGGGCCGATCCCGCCTGCGGATGAGCGTGACGGGCGAAGCCCCGCCTCGCTGCGTAGGTCGGCCATCCCGTAAGCCGGTCTCGCGGATCCAACTCGGCGCAAATGAATGAAAATCGCGGCTTTCCTCGCCGCATCTTGACAGGCGCAGTATTACAGCTGGTGAAGCTACAGGCTACAGTCTGCGAATGAAGATACGCACCTTCGGGCATCAGGGACTGAAACGGCTCTGCGAGGACGACAATGCTGAAGGCGTTCCGCCCGACCCGCCGGACACACTGCGTATGGTTCACACGCTAACTGGCGACCGCAAAGGCGCATGGAGTCTATGCGTTACGGGCAATCGCCGTTTGGCGTTCACTATCGACGATAACACCGAAATCTGCGACCTGAATTTAGAGCATGACCACTGGCACTCTGGGTTCCAGAGGGTCGCGTCTCGGATTCTGAGGTTGCACGCATTCTCCAGAGGGCTGCCGACCGGATCTTGCGGCCGGGCAGCACGCTGATTACGGCCGCGAGAAATACGGGAATCATCTTGATGCGGAACGCGTCCTCTTACAATGGGCGGAATCGCGCTGGTTGCGCCGAACCACCGTATCGATCTCGTTTTCAAGCCAATGCAGTCTCTTTCTTTCGTGCGCTGATTCCTTTCTATGGAGCTACCGCGCCGCTTCGGCATCGGGAGTCGTGCCGAAAGCCACAGCGATTTCGGCGGTGGTCGTAACAAGCAATTCCCCCGGCGAATGCGGGTTCAAATAAGCTGCGATTCTCGCTTGATCCGCGGCTGTTCTTGCTGACGCCAGCGACCTGCGGAGCTCGGTCTTGTTTCCGATTGCCCCTGCCTGACCAAGCGCTGTTAACGCGGCCAGGGCCATCGAGGCCACCGACATCGTCAAAGCCTTCATGTTCAAGACCTCCTCTCCCGTACATGGCTCCGAGAAGCTTCTGTCCGTGCAGCTCTAGTTTAGAAGAAAGTTCATACACAAGTAATGAAAGCGGGGCTCTTATGATGCGGTCAGCCAACCTGATATGTCGTGATATCGGTAGATATTTTTCGCCAGTTCGGGCCGCCGAAGGAACTCGCCCGCAGCGCGTTTGCGAGCGTCCTCGCTCAGAATACCGACACTCAGAATAGCGAGCCAATCACCACAATGTGCAAATGGTATTATCGGTGAACTCTGCGGCACGTTATTCTGACTCAACAATGGGGACAAAGCGAATGGAAATCCACACAGCCGCATCCTGGCCCGCGCGTGAAGATCGCCGGGCCGCGCTGCTCTGGCTCGCCATCTTCTGGATTTTCGTGGGCCTCGGTTTCGGCTTCGACCTGCACAACTATCTGCACGAACAGCCGCCCTTACCCAGGATCGTCCACGTACACGCCGTCGCGACCACGCTCTGGCTGCTCATAGCCACCTCGCTTGTGCTCATGGTCGAATCGAACAACGTCCGCTTCCATCGTCGTTTCGGCTGGTTTGCGGCTGGCTACGCCGCTCTCGTCATTGTGATCGCCCCTTTGGTCCGAACTCAGTTGGCAGGCCCTGAACTTGCATACTCCCGGCGCTCTCCCTCCCCAATTCCTTTCCATTGCCTTCAGCGGAGTCATTTGCATGGCCGTGCTGCTGCCCTGGGGCATTCTCTTGCGCCGCAACTCCGCCGCCCATCGCCGCGTGCTGATTCTGGCCACCATCTGCATCAGCGATGCGGGCTTTGCCCGGTTGGTGAGCCTCTTTCTGCCTGCACCGACCAGCTTTCCCGGCACCTACCTGTTTTACGAGGGCGGCAATGTGCTTCTCATCCTCCTGATGTTTCTCTGGGACTGGAAACGTAACCGGGTAATGAAACAGTTCCCGTGGGGTTCTTTCCTTGTTACCGCTGTGGGCCTGGGGGCCACTGGCCTCTACTTCAGCGAGACGTGGAAATCGATATCGCGCTCGTGGCTGGAGAACTGGACGCATTGAATGGGCACCCGCCTGGGCCGGTTCCGTTAGCGGAGGGAGTGGCCCGCCGTACGGTATGGTTTGACCGGTACCTTCATGGCCATCCTCCGAGTTCCGCCCATTCCTCCGGACTGAGGTCACGCGGTCTTGTCCTGAGGTCCAGCAGATTGAATCCGGGCGGTGGGACAGCACGCCTTTGACTTCCAGGATCTGAATGCACCGCGCTACGTTCAATCTCCTTGCGGCGAGGGACACAACGACTCGGTACGAGATTCCCTCGGCTGCCGTCTCCCGCTCCTGGCTATCCGATTTGCGAATCTCAAATCGTTTCCTTCGAATCAAGCGGGTGGGCCAATATTCGGGTCAACTCTTCGCCTCTATTTCAAGCCGTATCGCACGTCGGCGCTCCATCCCGGCACGGACCCTTTCCACCTCCTCCGGGGTCGCAGGGACGGACATCGTGGGCTTGTCAGATTCGAGCAGCAGTACGTCCGTCAACTCATCCTCGGGATGCACCAGGAGGATTCTGGCCGAAAACAATTCGGTCCTGCTGGCCGCTGCGGAGCTAAGTTCCAGTCGCTCAAGCCGACGCGAAATGTGACGATTCAAACTGCTGGCCTCCCTCCGCCGTGTCAACGATCATTGGCGTAACGGTCATCGACTCGCGGCAAAATTGTTATAGATGAAACGATTCGGCAAGACTACGCACTTATTGATCGAAACCGCATTATCGCATCTTCGGTTTGTGTCCGATGAGCGATTCGACGGCGAGAATCCGGATACGCTCCTCCGAGGTGACTTGAACATGGGCAAAGGAAACCTTCAGCCAGGCACGTGGAGTCAGTTAACTCCCGTCCAATTGTTCTCGAGACTAACGGACATGCGTTGCATGGGTTTCCGATGCAACGCAACAGTGGGTCTCCTGGGCGCGACAATGGCGTTAGCGGGGGCCCTCCTCAGTGGATGCGCCCCCGCTCCCCGAGCCGTTACTACTTACCATTACGACAACGGGCGAACCGGCTGGAATCAGAACGAGGCCCGGTTGACTTACGCTACGGTTGCCGACACGACGAAGTTCCAGTCGCGGCACACGGTGGCGCTGGATGACCAGGTGGACACGCAACCGCTGCTGGTCCCCGATGAGACGATCAGCGGCGGATCAAGCCCGGGAAAGCACCATGTCTTGTACGTGGCCACCGAAAGGAACACCATTTATGCCATCGACGCCGCGAGTGGCGCAGTCCTGTTGAATCCCAACTTTGGCCCACCCGTCCCGACGCCACAGGGATGCGGCAACAACGGGCCTAATGTCGGGATCGACGGCACTCCGGTCATCGACCTCGAGCGAAACACGATGTACGTGATTATCTACACTCTAGAGACTGGCGGGCCGGTCTATCGCATCCATGAGCTCGATTTGAGCACTCTGACCGACAACGTACCCGCCCGCGACGTAACGGCATCCAGTAACGGCCTCGACTTTCAACCGGCCTGGCAGCGGCAGCGTGCCGGGCTTCTGCTGGCCGACGGAAAGAGGCGAACCGGGCAGATTGAAACCGCTGCGTGAACCGGGCGCATGCAAAGACCCCAATCCCAGTTCCGTTTTCCGACGATTAAATCAGGCTACAGCCGCCTGATTTCGCGTACCTTACCTTGAGGGACTGCCTTGGGCGTGGCCAAGCGAACCATCTTGATGATTTCGTCTTCGGCCGTGACCTTGTCTCGACAGATCTTGCAAAGGAGAAAATGCGTCTCCAAATTCCGTGTTTTTCTTCCGTTAAGTCGGGAACGCGCGTTAATCTTCGATTTCGACATCAGAAGGATGGCGCGGCGGAGGCATAAAGACATTATGCCAGAACGCGACATAGACATAGATGATCAATCCACCCCCGCTGTGATGAAAGCTCTGGGCTCGTGTGCAATCCGATGCGACTGGCGATTTATCCCCTACAAGTCATCATGCTTCAGCAATCTAAAGTCCTTTTGTTTCCCGCAAATGTTACACAGATCAGGGATGTCCGTCGCTCGGGACGCGGTGAACGAAGCGCTGAACGACGGCGGACGAGGCGCCAGTCTCCTGGCAGGCGGCGCGCCTCTACCCCTGTGCCAGCACGTCCCTGCAATACCCGACCAGTTTCTTCAATTCCGCGACGTTGTCCATCTCCGGCGTCAACCGATAAATCCGCTCGATTATCGGAACAAACGTGAACTTCTCCTGTTTCACCATCAGCAGAATCTCCTTCACAGGCGCCTGGCCCTGCCCGAATGGCGCCTGGTCGTGCGTATGCAGCGTCGTCAAGCGGTCCTTCATTTCGCGCAGAAACGCCAGCGGATCCGCGCCCCAGTTGGCGCGCCCGCTCAGATCGGGGCAAACGCCGAAATTGGGCGCGAACGCAATCACCTTGCGCCAGCTATCGCCCGTGCCAATGGAATTCGGGTTCTGCAGGTTTCCCGACGGATGAAACCCGACCCGCATCTTATATTTCGCCGAAGGCGCGATCAGACGCTCGGCAACCGGCAGCGTCGTCACCACGTTCAGAATGCCAACGCCCATCGTCTGGGCCATCTGGAACACGCGGTCGATCTCGGGTTCGGTAAACGAATCGTCGACGGGAATGTTATATGCATAGATGTGGATACCCGCGTCGTCGCACTTCTTCTTCACCGCGCGAATGTCGTCGAGCGGGCCGCTCAGACGCCACTGCCGCAGAGCTTCGCGCTGTTCCGGATTCATGCCGCCGCGCCCGGCCGTTGAAACACCCGGCTCGACGAACCAGGATTCCAGCTCCAGTTCGCCTATGGGAACGGCGACCAGGCCGGCGACGATGTCGTCCAGCTTGAACCCGCGAAAGCTGTAGGATCCGATCCCCAGCCGCACGCCACTGAAGACCGATTGCAGGGGCGCGGCGGCCGCGAGGTTGCGGACGCCACCCAGCCCCGGCAACGCCGCCAGGCCGAGTTTTCCGAATGTTCTTCTGGTTGTAAGGGTCATCACAGCACACTATACGACACGCTTCCACCCGGCAGATCGTGCGTCACCGGGCCCTTCAGCCGAAACGCGATTGCGGAGGTGCCCGGCGGCCGGTAATCGACAGTCGGCGAAACCAGCCCGCCGCGATACTGATTGACCCACCACGCCCAACAAGCCACGCTGCCGCCGTTGTCGAGAATAATGCCGTCATCGGCCCCGGCGTCGCGCAGCGCCGCGCCAACCTCTTCCACCGTGCCTTCGCGCTGCACCACAAACAACGCTTCGCGGGAAAAGCCGACCGCATTGTGGTAATAACGCGCTCGCGGCACGCCGGCGTCGCGCCACGCGCTCACGGCGTTTTCACGGAATCGGACGGGATAATCGCGATACGCGTCGTCGCGAATCCGGACACCGTGATCCTTATGATGATCGAACGCCAGGACGTGGCGAAGATCGTAAAACTTGTCCACGATCTCTTCAATGGGGGTCAACAGGCCCGCTCGCAATACGCGCTGCCCAAACGTCGCCCACTCGATTTCGTCGCTCAGGTCGCGCCCGTCGGCTATCAAATGAACGCTCTGTGCGCCGAAATCGAACCGCAGATCTTCAATCGACAGCACGCCATTGCGCCAGGCGGTCAGGCACGAGTACGAGACATAGGCGCAGGGATCTTCCGATACCCGGAAAATCGGAGGCGACGCCGTCCTTTGCCACGCGATGTTTCCGTGGTTCGCTCCCAGATTGCGATTGCTGATGGCGACCGCGCGGCACAGAGGATTGCCGGCATCGTCGAGCACGCCAAGCTGCCGCAGATGCTCTTCGATCGGGATCTTACACGCTGCGACTCCCTCGGATTCCTCAGCCGTCGGGTGGCGATGGCGCGGCATTCCGGGCAGTGTCATCAACCGCGCGCTGTGTGCGACGTTCAGCAGAGCGGTGTCTATTTCCGCGCGTTCCAGACGGAGCGTAAGATCGTTGCGCAGACCTTCCAGACGATTGATTTCCAGCCTCATGGATATTCGACAGCGATTATATCCACAGGCCACGAAAGATCGGGCGCGTCGCGCAAAATCAGACAACGATCGGTTCGGGTTCGATCTTTCGCAGCACGAAAAAGACGCTGGCCATGGCAAGCAGCGGCAGTGTCCCGGCCGCAATAAACACGGGCGTGTAGGAGAAGTGATCCACCACAACGCCGGTGAGGAGCACCGCGATCAGCGTGGCGCCGCTGTCGCCGAATCCGGCGAGCCCGTTCACGCGGCCGGCCACATGCGACGGGAAGGTGTCGCCAACCGCCGCGATGTAACTTGCCGCCGCCCACTGATTACCGAACAGCACGAGCGAGATGAGCGCCAAAGCGAGCGGAATGCTGCCGGCCATCGGAACCGCCGCGCTGAGCGCCGATAGAAGAAATGCGCCGACAAATCCGGCCTTGCGCCCACGATCCACTGACCCGAACGCTTTTACCAGCCGGTCGGAAATGAAACCTCCCGCGACATTCCCCGTCGCGCCCGCAAGGTATGGCAGCCAGCCAAGCAGGCCGATCATCGCCAGCGGCATCTTGCGCTCGCTCTTCAGATATTGCGGCAGCCAGACCCAATAGAACGTGGTCAGCGGTCCCGAGCAGCAGCGAATCAGAAACAAACCGACGACTTTGCGATTTCTGAGAAGCCTGGCAAAACTGATGGTGGGTCCGGCCTTCTGTCCCGTTGCCGCCTGGCTGGCCTGTTTGCCGGGGTAGATGGCTAGCCAGGGAACGAGCCAGACTAAGCCGGCAACCGCGGGCACAACAAAAGCCATTTGCCAGCCCACTGCGGGCAGAAGGACGACCAGCACCAGCGGCACCGCGACCACCGTCCCCATCTGCGCACCCGCGTTGAAAATGCCGCCGGCGGTCGACCTTTTCTCGGCGGAAAACAGCCCGGCGATGGCCTTGATTCCCGCCCCGTAGTTGCCGCACTGCGCCACGCCCATGAAAAACCGCACCACGATGAACGCGACCAGGCTCGCGGCCAGCGCGTGCCCCGCGCCCAGGGCCGACCAGAGAATCAGCATCGTCGCCAGACCGATGCGCGTGCCGACCGAATCCAGAAACATTCCCGCCGGCACCTGCCCCGCCAGCATGCCTACCTGAAAAGCCACGGCGATAAACGAAAACTGCGTGGCCGACCAGTGCATGTTGGCGCGCAGCGTGGGGCCGAGATTATTCAGCACCTGGCGGTCGATCAGGTTGATCGCGATCGAGGCTGACAGCAGGAAGGCCAGCAGCCAGCGCCTGGTCATGGAGATTCCGTTATCGGCAGGGGTCATGTGAGTGTACGATGAAGCGTTAAGCAGTATATCAGCGTTCGAACAACCGTGACCACAATTCCTACAGCCCAGACACTCGACATTGCCGTTTTGCCCGGAGATGGCATTGGCCCCGAAGTGATGACCGCCGCGCTTGAATTGTTGAGCAAGGTTCACTCTTTATGCGGAGGCCCGAAGTTGCACTGCACCACTTACGACGCCGGCGCGCAATTCTACGCGCGCAGCGGAGTGGCGCTGCCCGACACGACCCTCGAAGCCTGCGGCCGCTCGCACGGAATGCTATTCGGCGCGATGGGNNCTCGCCGACGAACGCGCGCGGGGCATCGACTTCGTCCTCATTCGCGAACAGACGGAAGGACTTTTCTATGCGCGCGGGCGTGGCCGGATTGAATGCGACGCCGAAGGCAGGGATATCGAAGTCTACGACACCATGCGGATCACGCGCGCCGGCACTGGGCGCGTCAGCGAATTTTCGTTCCGTCTCGCGGAACGCCGCAGGGCAAGGAGGCAGGCCGCGGGTTTGCCGTCGCTGGTTACATGCGTCGACAAGGCAAACGTGTTTACGTCGATGGCGTTCTTCCGCAAGGTCTTCGAAGAAGTGGCGGCGGGCCATCCGCAAATCGCCGCCAACAATTCCTACGTGGACGCCATGGCGCTCACGAT
The DNA here is from genome assembly GCA_003136575.1 of Bryobacterales bacterium. GTDB lineage: Bacteria > Acidobacteriota > Terriglobia > Bryobacterales > Bryobacteraceae > BOG-234. The sequence goes on from PLEX01000083.1 coordinate 16,568, forward strand.
GGTGAAGAAGCCGTGGGATCTCGATGTGATGGTGATGGAGAACATGTTCGGCGATATCCTTTCCGATCTCGGCGCGGGCCTGATCGGCGGACTGGGGATGGCGCCCTCGGGCGATGTCGGCGACGATCATGGATTGTTCCAGCCCGTGCACGGCACCGCACCGGACATCGCAGGGCAGGGCAAAGCCAATCCCTGCGCCATGTTCCTTTCGGCGGCGATGATGCTGGATTGGCTCGCCGACCGGCATAATGAACCGCGGTTGGAGGTGAGCGCGCGCGTGATCGAGAAAGCGATCGAGATCGCGTTCACCAGCGGCTCGGTGGTGCCGATGGATTACGGGGGCAAGGCCGGGACGGCGGCGCTGACGGCCGAGGTGATCGACGCACTACCGGCGGCGTGCGCGAGGGTCAATTAAGAGTTCGTCGCGTGGATTTGGTGCGGCGGAGTCCCCGCGATCGCGCCGGGCTTCGATCAGTTTCCTCGCTACGTCGCGGGCAATATCGAGCGCCTCAGACTCGGTTCTTCCCTGAGCGACGAGTCCGGGCAGTTCGTCGGAAGTGGCGAGGAAGAGACCCTGCGGCAATTCCTCGACAAGTACGTGAAGCACGAACTCCATATGCCGAGCCTACCATTTTGCGGTGGCGGCGTTAGCATGTGGATAACATATCCGTGGTGATCCAGCTACGCAACGTTCCCTAAAATCTCCACCGCAAGCTGAAAGCGCGGGCCGCCGAGGAAGGCGTCTCAATGATCGACTACATTCTCCGGGATGTGGAACGGCTGGCGGTACGGCCCACACGCGAGGAACTTCTACGCAGGCTCTCGAAGCTGCGTCCGCTCCAATTGCCCGATACGCCCGAACGCACGATCCGCGCCATGCGCGACGGCAGATGATCGTAATCGACGCTTCAGCAGGCCTCGAGATCCCGGCCCGTACGGAGAAAGGCCTCGAACTGAAAAGGCCCTGAAGGATCTCGATTTGTACGCGCCTCACCTCATTGATCTGGAAGTGGTCAATGCCGTCCGCCGATGGGAGACTCTGAAGGCCATCTAACAAGCGGAGGCCATAGCCATCCTGGACGCTTTTCGCGCTATCGCGATCACGAGATACCCCCACACTCCCCTGCTCGGCCACATTTGGGCGCTCCGGCACAATCTGACGGCCTACGACGCGGCGTACCTGGCTCTGGCGAAAGTGCTGGATGCCGAACTCCTGACGATGGACTCCGGAGTGCGCGGAATGGCGGCCAAACGTACGCCTCGATTCAGCAACCAGGTTTGAAGAACGCCGCTTCCAGTTCCCGAATCACTTCATCCGACATTGGCGCCATCGGCCCCAGCGAACGCGAATTGATGATCGCCTCCGCCGTGGATTCCAGCACTTCGAGCCGGTCGTACGCTTCGAGAACATCGCGGCCCGTCACCAGCACCCCGCCGTTTTCCACAATCAACGCGGGCTGTTTCGGCGAAATGAGGGCCGCAAGCGCATCCGGGTTTTCGAACTGCATCGCGTAACCGGCCACGCCGGGCTTGCGCACCACCACGTAGCTCTCGGGAATTGTCCGCGTCTCCAGTTCCGCGCCAGTCACGCTGAATGCCGTCGCGTTCACAGGATACGCGTTGATGATTGCGCCGACTTGAGGATGCCCTCGATAGATGGCGTCATGCAACCCAGTTGCGCGGCTGGGCGTGGAGTTTGCTTCCGCGCGTCCCGCGATCACGAGCGCCAGATCCTCCGCCGCCAGCCGTTCCCGATCCGCCTGGGACGGCGTGATAACGAACGAATCTTCAGACAGACGCGCCGAAAAACTACCCTGCGTGCTGATAAATAAACGCAGACGGTAGGCGCGATGGACGAAATCGCGCAACCTCCCGCGCAACTCCTTTTCGGCGCTCGATGGAAGGGAGCGTTCACAGGACGGCACTCCGCGCGGCCGCGCGCCGAACGCTATTTCCGCGTCGGTCAGATAACGAACTTCTCGCCCAAGCAGCCTGGCCTTGATAATCGTCTTGCCGGTAAACTCGAACGTCTCAAATCGGCGGAAGGCCTGCTGCAGATTCTCCCCCGCAGTCACCACGCCGTGATTTTCCAGAATCACGCAGGTGTGCCCCTTCGCGAAAGCGCCCGCCACGCTCGCGCCGAGGGCCTCGGTGCCCGGCAGCGCATATGGCGCGAAACCAGGCTCGCCGCAGACATGCCAAGCCTGATGAAACAGCCTTGTATCCGGAACCTGGTGCGCCAGGCTGAAGGCCACCAGCGCGACGGGATGCGCGTGGACGATGCCGCGCACGTCCGGCCGCGCTCTGTACACCGCCTGATGCAGCGGCAGTTCCGACGAAGGCGGGTGCCTGCCTTCCAGCGCTCCATCGGCGCGCGCCAGCACAATATCGCCGCGGCCAAGGCTTCCTTTATCGACCCGCGCGGGCGTGATCCAAACGTCGCCGTTCGCCTCGCGTATGGAAAGATTGCCGCCCGACGTGGTCGTCATCCGGTAGCGATAGATCCTCTCCATCGCCTGGAGGATTTCATCGCGGGGATGGACGAACGACGCGGCGTTCACATCAAAGCCCCAGTGGCCGGATCAGTTTCAGCGCCGGCCGGGTGTTGTATTCGCGGCGATACTTCTGGTGCGCTTCGTCGTCGGGGAAATGCTCCGCGTTCGGATACGGATACACGCTCATGGCGTGGAACGGCAACGGCTCCACGCTCGTCGAAAACGCCGTATTCGCGTCGCGATCCTTAGCCCAACCGTCCACTCTCAGCAGGTAGTCGCGCGTCCATCCTTCCCGCAGAGGCGGAAACGCACGGGCGCGGAACCGCAGCTTCAGTTCGTCGCCAGAACCCATGATGATGAGCCGGTCGTCCACGTCCTGAGCCAGTTCCTTCACGTCGCCGTAGCGTGTGTAGAAGCCCGGCGTAGGATTCCAGAACGACGTGGACGAAACGTTGCCATAGATGTAAGTATCCGGCTGCTTGCGCTCCGCGTCGATGCGGGATTCGGAGAACCCGCGAAATCCGAGATCGGCGGTAAGCAGTTCGGCCTCTCTCTGATTGACCTGCGGCGCGGCGGAGTCTTCGCTAAGGAAGATCTCGTCCCAATACACACACAGATTGGTCACGATGCGGAGCTTGCGGCTGGCGGAGAGGAAATTCAAGTCCACGGCGACGGTCTTCGGCTTCCCCGAAGGCATGCCCATATCCGGATTCACGGTCTGCCATTCTCCGACCGCGTCCTGCATTTGCAGATACGGCATCACCAGACCGGCTTTGCTTTCCTGCGATGCGGCGCGGAACGTGCTGCCATCGGGCCAATCGACCCAGCCGTGCAGCAACAGCACACCGCTGCCGGACTTTACCGCGCCCGCGAAATCCAGTTCCAGCGTGTGCATTTCGGCTATGCCCAATTCCGTTCGGGCGAATTGATCGGGATACTTCTGGTCGGTCTTCAGGAGGAGCGGAAGTACAGCTGTAGCTTTGCCGGATTGCGAAAGCTCGCGCGCGGCCACGGGATAAATACGACGCTTTACGCCGAACAAGCGCTCTTCCGGATACGGCGGACTCTTGAATTTTTCGTTTGTGTAGATTTCGGTTCCAGCCGGGTGATCCACTGCGAACAGTCGAACCTGGTCGAGATACGATACCTCGCTCAGTTCCTCGGTAATACGGACATCGTAATAACCGTCCTTCGCCTTCAGCGCGCGCCCCGGAATCGACACGAATTCCTGGTGATCCACCGGAAAATAAGATCCATCGCCATCGGCCGCTCCGAGCGGCGCAACCCCCAGCACGTCGGTGATGAATTCGAAGCCGGAGCCGTTCCACGTCCAAATCATCGGACAGGAACCCGAGAGCCGCTGCGCCTCTTCGATTTTGTACGTCTTGTTTGACGCCTGCTGCGTCTCGTTCTGGATCAAACCGTTGGACCAGGTGATGCGAACGGTATCGACGCTCGGATAAGCTCCGATGTCGAACGTGAGCGGAACGCCCTCATAGAACTGCTTGCGATAAAGCAGGCCGGTTTTTATTTCCACCTCCGCATCCTGCGCCAGTTTCAGGCTCTTGATCCCCACGAGTTGCACCCGAATCCAATGCTGTGGCGAAACCGTGCGGTTGCTCATAAGATGCACGGTGCCATCCTGTGCGATGTGTGCGCGATCCATGCGGCCGGCCCCTTCGAAATCGGCCGCCAGTTGCATCGCGTCCCGCGCGGCGCCGGTAAACGCGGCCGTATCGTAGTGGCCGTTCAGATGGTCGCGGTACAGCACCGGCGCGTGATTGGAATAGGTGACGGCGAGATCGAACTCTTTACTATCCGGCACGGTGCGAAGCTTCCATGCGTCAACCGGGTGTGGCACCGGAGTCCCGGCAACAAACGGAAAGTCGGTCGTATGGTCCGCAAAGCCCGCCTCGCCTTGATTGCGCATCAGCGCCGGAACGTCGCCCAGCAAAATCAGATCGAGGTCGTAATCGTGGTCGTAATCGATCCATACCGCGCGCTCAAAGCGGCGCTGCGGGAGCGCGACGTTCGCCTTTACGAACTTGCCGCCGGTATTCCGATAAAGCGACGCGCCCGATTCGGTCAGGATACAAAGATCCATCAACCCATCGTTATCGTAATCGCCCGGCGCAATGGAGACTACGCCCTTGATTCCGTCGAGTCCGGTATCCGCAACCGGTTTCCGGCCCTGCCCGTACAAAACGATGCCGCTGGACGACCACACGAGCAAATCCGTCTGACCTTTGCCCGTGGAGTCGATCAGCGCCATCCCGGCGGTCTTCGCGTCCACCTTGCCGTCGAGGACGGTGTCGTCGTAAACCGGCTGCGCGGGAACGGCCAGAGGCGTCACCGCGCGCGGCGGGTCGTAGATCTCGGCGTAGTTGCACCAATCGACGTCTTCGGCAATGGCCGCGCCTTCGTGCTGTTTCTTCAGATCGAGGAAAGTCTGTAGCTCTTTGGCCGCGTCGCTCGCGCGATTGGCCTGGCGGTAAAGACTGGAGAGCTGGTAGTGCGGCGCACCGAGAAACGGATCGAGTTTTTCAGCCTTCTCGAATTCGGCGATGGCCTCAGGCGCCCTGCCTTCCTGCCGATAGAGCGCAGCCAGCTGATAATGAGCGATCGGCTCATCCGGCGTCAGCTTCACCATCTGTTGAAATTGGGCGATAGCCAGTTTTTCTTCACCGTTCTTCCGGTAGTAGATGCCCAGATTAAACCAAGTGTGTGGCAGGGAGGGGTCGTGCGTCTGCACTTCCTTCAGCAACGGAAGCGCAACATTGGCCTTGCCCGCGCGCAGCAGCGCCAGCGCGTAGTTCAGCTTTTCCCGATCCGATGTCGGCGCAAGATCGAGCGCCTTCCTGAATTCGGCGACAGCCTCCGCGGAAGTCGTCGGGTTTTCGTAAAATGCCTTGCCCAGATTGCGGCTCTGTTCGATTCGCTCGTCGACATCGGGCGCCGCGGCATTGCTGAGGACGGCGACAAGAGCAGCCGCGGAAAGCAGGGTCGTCTGTTTAATCGTCAACACATCTTCATGATGGCACGCACCGCATCCACGCACAAAACGGCGGCGTGCTTCGACTCGTTCGACAGACCACCCACCGCCGCTTCCACGGTTTCGGCGGTGACGGCAGCCAGTTCCGCCCGATCGCGGCCGGCCAGAAGCTCTGTCAGGGCCGATCCCGCGGCGATAGACGCCGCACAGCCCCGGACCTTGTAGCCCGCTTCTGCGACGCGCCCCGATTCCAGCCGTACGGAGAGGCGGAGGATATCGCCGCAGACGGGATTCGAGGCTTCCACCGTTATCGCGGGCGGCGGGAGTTCCCCCACGTTGCGCGGATTGCGGAAGTGCTCTATTAGTTCGGGACTCACGGCAAAGCACAAGTGTAAACTGTCGTCTTGCCAACTATTGTCGTTGCGGGAATCCTTTTCCGAAAGTCGTCCGTCGCCGAGCCTGCCGGCCTTCAGGGCATAGAGGTCCTCATCTGCCGGCGTCGCGCCGATCAGCCACACCCCCTCAAGTGGGAGTTCCCCGGCGGCAAACTCGAACCGGGGGAGTCGCCTGCCCAGGCGTTGCAGCGCGAATTGCGGGAAGAACTGGGGATCGATTCCGACCCGGCGGAGGAGATCACGCGGTATGAGTTCGCTTATCCGGGCAAGAACCCGATCCTGCTGATTTTTCTTCGCGTTACAAACTGGCGCGGGGAGATTGAAAATCGTATTTTTGATAAGATTGCCTGGGAGCGCGTCGAGCGATTGCGTGACAACGACTTTCTGGAAGGAGACGCGCCGATTATCGAATCGGGGCGGTTGACGGGAGGCGGTTGACCGGGTTTCGTCGCGGTCCGGACAAAATTGAGTGGAATCAAAACAAAAACTGACGATATGGAATGCATGGACGCCGCCAGACGGCGCTATTCTGAAGATAGCTAATTCCTTAAAATGAGCGAATATTCATTACTCTTCATCAGCGCCGAAACAGGGACCGCCGACAAGCTTGAGGCTGCCCTGCGCGATGACCAAAAGCACGCGGTGGAATGCACGCGCGTGGATGCGTTGTTCGATGGATTGCGCGCCATTCAGGATCGGTCCTTCGACCTCGTGGTCTCGGACTTGTTTTTACCGGACGGACACGGTTTGGCCACGTTGAGTCACCTCCAGCAGCATGCGCCGAAGACACCCGTCATCGTTCTCTGCCACACGCAGGATCGCGATGCGGGGGTCACGGCCGTCCGCAAGGGAGCGCACGATTTCTTCTGCTACGAGGACCTCGACACGGAAAGCTTCCGCAGATCGATATTGAGCGCCCTCAACGCCGTTGAAGGAGAAGGCGCGCACAGGGAATCCGATCGCCGGACAAACGCCCGCTTCGATTGCCACCTCGCCGTCAGCTATCAAACGATGGAAAAGCCCTTTCTTTCCGGCGAGGGCACCAGCGAAACGCTGAACATCAGCAGCAAAGGAATCTTGTTCCGTACCGATCAGCCGCTTGAGGCCGGACAACTGCTTCAGATTTCGGTCGATTGGCCGGCCAGGCTGGAAAACCAGATTCCCTTGAAGCTCGTGGCCGAAGGGCGCGTCGTCCGCAACCTGAGCGGCGTCGCCGCCGTCACGATCGAGAAATACGAATTCCGCACGCGCCGCGCCAAGCCGCCTGCCGCCGCAAAGGTGCCGGTCGCCGCGAAGTCGCCTGTCGTCTCCAAAGCGCCGGGCACGGTAGCCCCCGGGCCGGCAAGAACCGCTTGACCTAGAACGGACCGGAACCTCACCGGGAAACTTGCGGCGGCGAATCACTATACTCGGTTTATGCCCGGCCGCCTTTACGTGGTCTCAACCCCCATCGGAAATCTGGAAGACATCACTTACCGCGCGGTCCGCTTCCTCAAGGAGGCCGACTGGATCGCATGCGAGGACACGCGAACCACGCGCCGTCTGCTCGACCACTACGGGATCGCGACCCGCACCATCAGCTACCACGATCACAACGAAACGGAGCGGGCGGGCGAGTTGATCGAACGGCTCGAACAGGGCGAGTCCGGGGCGCTGGTTTCCGACGCGGGAACGCCTCTGCTGTCCGATCCCGGATATCGGATCGTTCATGCGGCCGCTGCGGCGGGCATTCGCGTCGAGGCTTTGCCCGGTCCATCGGCGCTGCTCGCGGCTCTCGTCGTTTCCGGATTGCCGACCGATCAGTTTCACTTCGGAGGTTTCCTGCCCTCGAAACAGGGGCAGCGCCGGCGCGTTCTGGAATCGCTGGCCGACGAAGGCGCCACACTGATCTTCTACGAAGCGCCACATCGGGTGACCGAGTCGCTGGAAGACATCGCTGCCGTGCTGGGCGATCGCCCGATAGTTGCCGCGCGCGAATTGACGAAGATGTATGAAGAGGTGCTGCGGGGTACTGCCGCGGAGATCGGCGCGGCGCTGTCGGCGCGGGATTCGATTCGCGGCGAGTTCGTGATTCTGATCGGCAAATCGCTTGCGCCAGCAGCGAATGAAGTTCCGATTGAGGATATGATCGAGGCGCTGATCGGCGCGGGCGTGGAGCGCATGGAAGCCATGAAGACCGTGGCGCGTGAACGCGGACTTTCGAAACGTGAAGTCTACAAGCTGATGAGCGGTCCGGCCGGGCCGAAGGTGAAATCGCCCGGGTCGCCAACTGTGTCACGCGGCGGTTCAAAATAGAAGTTGCATCCTTTAGTCACCATCGTCGGCGGCGGCCTCGCCGGCACCGAAGCCGCATGGCAACTTGCCGAGCGCGGCGTGGACGTACTTCTCTATGAAATGCGCCCCGTTCGCACGACCGACGCGCATCAGACCGACCGCCTCGCCGAACTGGTCTGCAGCAACTCGCTCAAGAGCGACCAGCATCCCTCCGCCTCGTGGCTTCTCAAAGACGAATTGCGGCAACTCGATTCGCTCCTTCTTCGCGTGGCGGCGAAGGCCCGGGTTCCCGGCGGCCAGGCGCTTACCGTGGACCGCAACCTCTTCGCAGCCGAAGTGACCGCAGCCATCGAAAGCCATCCCCGGATCCGGATTCTGCGCGAGGAGTTCAGTCGCATCGATGCAGCCCGCGTTACGATCATCGCCACGGGTCCTCTCACCAGCGACACTCTCGCGTCGAACATCGGACAACTCACCGGCGCGGGACGGCTCTTCTTTTACGACAGCATCAGCCCGATCGTCGACGCGCAGACCATCGACCGCGCCATTGCCTTCCCCGCTTCGCGGTACGACAAGTCGCTCGATGGCACGGGCGACTATCTCAACTGCCCGTTCAACAAAGCCGAGTATGAACGATTCGTGGATGAAGTGATGGCCGCACAGGCCGTGGAATCCCATATCCCGAACGACGTTCCCTATTTCGAGGCCTGCCTGCCGATCGAAGAAATCGCGCGGCGCGGCCGCGACACGCTGCGCTTCGGGCCGATGAAGCCTATGGGCCTGACGGACCCCCGAACCGGGCGACGCCCCTGGGCCACCGTTCAGTTGCGTCAGGAAAATCTCCGCGCCGACAGCTACAACCTGGTTGGCTTCCAGAACCACTTGCGTTTTGCCGAGCAGAGGCGAATCATGCGGCTGATCCCGGGTCTCGAAAACGCCGAATTTCTGCGCTATGGCCAGATTCACCGCAACACGTACATCAACGCGCCGGCGCTGCTGAACGAGACGCTGCAATTGCGGGATCATGCGAACGTGTTCTTCGCCGGCCAGATTTCGGGCGTGGAAGGCTATGTGGAATCCATCGCGACGGGTCTGGCGGCGGGTATGCTCGCCGCCGCGCATTTAGCCGGTGATGCCCTCCGGCCTTTCCCGCGCGAGACGGCCGTCGGGTCGCTGCTCCATTACATCTCGCACGCCGATCCCAGGCACTACCAGCCGGCGAACATCGCGTTCGATCTGTTTCCTCCGCTCGAAAACTCGCCGCGCGATCGCAGAGAGCGGCAGATCGCGGTTTGCGGCCTGGCCTCGCGGAGAATGGCCGAATGGAAGCTCGGGGAATATGTCGGAGTTGAGTAACGCGATCGACGATTATCTCGCTTCTCTCGCCCGCGGCAACGACTCCGCACACACTTTGCGCAACTACGGCGCGGATCTTCGCGAGTTCACGGAATATTTTTCGCCGGAGGGAATCGAGCCGCCGCCGCTTGCGGAATTCGATTTACTGGTATTGCGCGAATGGCTGGCGCATCTCTATGAAAGAGAGCAGAAGGCGACAACGATCCGCCGCAAGATGGCATCTCTGCGCGGGTTGTTTCGTTATCTCTCGCGCGAACGCCGAATATCCGGCGATCCGGCGCGGCTGCTGCGTTTGCCGAAAATGCCTAAGTCCCTGCCTCAGGTGCCGAACGCCGAAACGACCAACGCCCTTGTGGATGGCACCGGCGGTGACGACCCGGAACGGCCTTATCCGAAGCGCGACCGGCTGTTGTTTGAGATCCTGTACGGCTGCGGACTGCGCATCAGCGAAACGGTGGGTCTGAACATCGAGGATATCGACCAGACCGAACGCTGGATGCGTGTGCGCGGCAAGGGAAAGAAGGAGCGCCAGGTGCCGTACGGAGCGAAGGCGGCCGAGGCGCTGAATGCTTACCTGCCGTGCCGTACGCCGGCCGACGACACCCGCCCGCTGTTCCTCAATCACCGGGGTATCCGGATCACCGATCGCGGCGCGCGCAACATCGTGAAATTCTATTCGACATACGTCGCCGGAGATTCGTCCATCCACCCGCACACGTTGCGCCACGCCTTCGCCACGCACCTGCTGAGCGATGGAGCCGATTTACGGTCGATCCAGGAATTGCTGGGCCATGCGCGGTTATCCACTACGCAGAAATACACGCGGGTTTCGCTGACGGACCTCATGCGTGTCTACGACGACGCGCATCCGAAGGCGAAGGCGTAGCCGATATATCGCGCTCTCACGCGACGCGCGCAAACATGACCATCCAAAATGCTTTGCCCGATGCGAGTGGCCGTGTTGTTTCGTGAACCATCCGGAATCCGCGGGACTTGACTGTCTCGCTGAGCCAGGCCGGATCGACCAGCTTGAAATGATCGCTCAGATTGCGGATCGAAGCGAACTGGCCGGCGCCGACACCCGGCTCGCTGTCGCTCGGCAACTGGAGTACCACCGATAACGAACCGCCTGGCGCGACCAATCGCAAGGCCTTATCGAGGCAACGCCCCGTACCCGCGTGCTCGAAAACAAGCGCGGCGTGAACAAGCTCGACCGGATCGCAGGCGAGGTCTTCAGTGGCGAGATCGGCGCAATGCAATTCCAGCCCGTCGATTCGCGGATAGCGTTGACGAACAGAGCTGAGGTATGCGGGGTTGATGTCCACGCCTACGACGCGACGGGTGACTTTGCTATCGATGTGCCGGAGTCCATTTCCGCCCGCGATCCCGAGTACAGCCACGCTGGCGGGACGGCAATGCGCGAGGGCTTCCGCAAATAAGTCCGACAACGCGTCGAGTTGCTGGACCGTCGCGGAGGTCATGTGGCTCTCGTATTCGGCGAGTGGTATGCCGAGCCACGGGTTCGCGCTTGGCTTCGCCGATGCAATCAACCCGATCAGAAAACAAAGGCTGACTAAAGAAAGCCACTCCCCTGTCGCACGGCCGGGCGTAGCATAATGCAGGCGCACCGCGTGGTTTCCCGCAGCCATGGGTATTGCCATTGCAAATCCGTTCGCGGGTAAGACTGGCGCGCCAACTCCGTCCACCGTCGCCGACCATCCCGGATCGAAAGCTTCGAGCACATAAACAAAACCTGGCTGAGGACTGGTTGCCGCAAAATCAATTTCGTCGCTCGAAGGCCGTTCGTAGTCGATCCTCTCCGCGCCAGTCGCCACGCCGGCGGGCGGTAACGACCCTCTCGCATCCGGCTCCAGCAGCAGCCGGTCCCAGGGACCCGACGCGAACATCGCTGGTATTTGTTGCGCGCGTTCAAACTCAGCCCGGCTCGCCGCAATAAAGCCGGCTCGCGGCGCGGGATTCGCCACCCGGTAGAGCTTCGCGTCGTCTGTGCTGCGCGCCAGTTGCAGATCGCTCCGCGCCTGCGTCGTGATCACGAACCGCACGCCCATCGCTTCGAGCGCCCTCGGTGGAAGAACCGAAGCGTCGAACACCTGTTCGTTGGTATCGGAGGGCAGACCGGCCAGTGCGAGCCACGCGCGATTGAACCGAGCCAGAAATATCGAATCGAAGCCACCGGCATCGTCGTACCGGTCGCCGTATGAGAAGACAAGATCTTCGCGCTCCTCCGCAATTCGCCCGCTGCCGGCTTCCCGATCGAGAATCGACTGAAACGCGGGTGCATTTTCCGCGCTCGGATACGTCTGGATGAACCAGTGAGCGAAGTTCCACAAATCCGCGAAATGCAGGGCGAGCAGCGCGGCCAGCGCGCCGTTCAGGAGCAGCACCCGCCGCGGCCATGCGACTACCCGCAGTGAGTCGACGCCCGCGCCCAGCGCAACCGCCGCGCAAAAGGTTGAAATGTATAACAGCCGCGCCGGGCTGCGAAGAAACGTCCCGGGCAACAGGTGGAGCAGCGGAGTTGCAAGCGGCAGCGAACAAATCAGCGCTCCTGTGCCAATGCACGCGAGGAATATGCCGCGCCAGTTCGGCATTCGCCGCCTTACTGCGCACACGATCAACAGCGCGATAATCGCAATCAGCGGAAGTAAACCCACATACGACGCCGTGTCCCAGAACCACGCATTGTTGGGATATCCTGCAAAAGGATTCTGGTCCGCCAGCGCCACCGGCTCAGCCCATCCCTGAATCCCGGGAACGACGAGCGCAAGCAACCGGCTGTAAGGCATCGAAACGTCATTGTCGGGCGCGGCCAGGCGCAGCACGCGCGTGGAGCGTCCGATCAGCATCAGCATCGGCCACCATGCCGCCAACGCCAGACCGATGCCGAGAACCATCGCAGCGGCGGCGCGAACTCTCAACGCCATCGAAGCTCCCCGCCCTCTCCATGCAAGGTAAATGAACGCAGATAACAGCGCGTAGGCCGGTACCTGTGGATGCCCGGCTACGACAACGCACGCGCAGCACAACGCGAGCGCCGCCAGATCGAATCGCCGGCGCCGCTCGCGCTCCGGCGCAAGGGCCCGATCCACCAGCCAGAGAAGGAGGGGCAGCGCGGGGTAGGCTTCGAGCAAAGGCAGATGACCAGCCATCACACGCGAGGAGAAATATCCCGCGCACGCAAACGTCCATCCCGCTGCCGCCGCGCCGATTTCGCTCAGCCCCGCTCGCCTGCAATAGAGATACGCAAACAGCGCAGCCAGCGCGGCCGCGATCCCGACGCCGGCCGCGTATGCCACCGACGGGTCGAGTAGCAACAGAATCAGGCGCGTGGGAATCCAGGGAAACCCCTGGAGATTCGCCGCGAATGGAGTTCCCAGCACCTCATGAGGATTCCATGCGGGAAGAAAATGCCGGGCCCCGAACAGGGATTGCCTCGCGAAGGCGAGACGCCAACGATGCAGCATTTCGTAATCGCTGCCCATCATCGAACTGGCGCCGGTCAGGAGACCGGGGCGCATGTAAACGGCTTCGGTGAAGGCGAACATCGCGATTACGACGAGCACCGGGTTGCGGGATCTTGTGTCGACCTGACCTGCCATCAACGTTCCAGTATCCCAGTAGCCACAGGTTGCCGAACTTCGCACAGACCATCGAAAAGCGTCATAATATCCACATGCGTTTTCTTTTCATACTGTGCGCCATGACTGTCGTCGCCTTTCTCGCCGCCCAGACCGCGCCGCCAACGCCGCCGAAGACGTGGATTGACCCGGACACCGGACATCGCGTCGTCCGCCTGACCGACGAACCCGGCAGTGCCAGCCTCTACTTCAATCAGAACGGCTACACCGCCGACGGCAAGAAGCTACTCTACACAACGCCGGGTGGCATTTCGGTGTTCGATCTCGCGACTCATGCCACAAAGCCGGTGGTTACCGGCAACGTGCGCGTCATCGTAACCGGCCGCAAGGCGCAGAACGTTTACTATACGAAGGGCGATACGATCTTCGCCGCCGACGCCGATACCGGGGTCACGCGCGAGATCGCGAAGATTCCCGCGCGCAGTTCCGTGGTGACCGTCAACGCCGATGAAACGCTGCTTGCGGGCACCTACACCGAGCGCGACGCCACGCCCGTCAACCAAACCGCGCCCGGCCAGCCTCAACAACTGATCCAGGCGCCCAACAAAGGGCAGATGATGGAGGAACGACTCGCCGCCCACATCCCGATGGGAATGTTCACCGTGAACGTGAAGACCGGCGAAGTCAAGACCATCCTTAAAAGCACGGACTGGCTCAATCACCTGGAATTCTCCCCGACCGATCCGACGCTGCTCATGTTTTGCCACGAAGGCCCATGGCACAAGGTCGATCGCATCTGGACCATCCGCGCCGATGGCAGCCAGATCACGAAAATCCACACGCGAACCATGGCGATGGAGATCTTCGGCCACGAATTCTGGAGTCCCGACGGAAAAACCATCTGGTACGACTTGCAGACTCCGCGCGGCGAAGTCTTCTGGCTTGCCGGCTACAACGTGGAAACCGGCGCGCGCACCTGGTACCATCTGCAGCGCGACGAGTGGTCCATTCATTTCAACGTAACGAGGGATGGCACGCTGTTCTGCGGCGATGGCGGCGACCCCGGGCAAGTCGCCCGCGCGAAGGACGGCGAATGGATCTACCTGTTCCGTCCGGAACTGGAAGCCAATCGCGGCATTGAAGACAAGAACTTCGTCAATCCGGGCGTGCTCCATTCCGAGCGCCTCGTGAACATGTCGAAACACCAGTACAAACTGGAACCGAACGTCAGCTTCACGCCCGACCAGAAGTGGGTCGTTTTCCGCTCCAACATGTTCGGCCCGACATATGTGTTCGCAGTCGAAGTGGAGAAGGCGAAATCATGAAATACTTGCCGCACGCAGTTGTCCTGTTGACCGCGCATTTCGCGGTCGCTCAAACGCCCGGGATGAAATTCTCTTTCGCCGGCGAAGAGGTTGCACCCGGCTTCACGAAGGTCACGCCAGCCACGTTCTACACGAGCGACCTCGGATACGGATTCGAAAAAGACGCGCAGACGGGCGACAAGCCCCCATACTATTTCTCGGTGCGCGTTCCCGAGGAAGGCAACTACAAAGTCACTGTTACTCTTGGCAATGCCCGGAGCGAGTCGGACACCACGGTCAAAGCCGAACTCCGTCGCCTTACGCTCGAAAAAGTGCGCACTGCTTCCGGTAAATTCGAAAGGCGGACTTTTATCGTCAACACCCGGACTCCGAAAATCCCGACCGGCGGCGAAGTGAAGCTGAAGGACCGGGAGAAGACGACGGAAGCGTGGGCATGGGACGACAAACTGACCCTCGAATTCACCGGCCCGCATCCGGCTGTCCGCACCGTGGAGATCGAAAAGGCCGACGCCGGATTGCCGACGCTCTACATCGCCGGCGATTCGACTTCCACCGACCAACCGCGCGAACCGTTCAATAGCTGGGGCCAGATGATCACGCGGTTCTTCGGCCCGGATATCGCCGTGGCCAACAACGGCGAATCCGGCGAGTCTCTGCGCGGTTTCATCGGGGAGCAGCGGTTCGCCAAAGTGATGAGCATGATTAAACCCGGTGATTTTCTATTCATTCAGATGGGCCACAACGACCAGAAGGAGAAAGGCGACGGCGTTGGCGCCTTCACCACCTACGCGGCGGATCTGAAGAAATTCATCGACGCCGCGCGGCAGCGTGGCGCAACCCCGGTGCTGATCACACCCGTTGCGCGCCTCGCCTGGGGCACCGGCGACGAGGCCAACAGGATCGTCAATAATCTGGGCGATTACCCGGAAGCTGTCCGCAAAGTCGGCAAGGAAGAGAACGTTGCCGTGATCGATCTCAATGCGATGAGCAAGCCGTTCTATGAAGCGCTGGGACCTGTTAACGCGCATCTTGCTTTCGCCGGCAGCGACACGACGCATCATGACGACTACGGAAGTTACGAACTGGCGAAAGGCATCGCCAGTGCCATCAAACAGGCGAATTTTCCGACGGCGAAGTACCTCGTCGACCTTCCGCCCTTCGATTTGGCGCACCCCGATCCCGTCTCCGCTTTCGACCTTCCGGCGGAACCCAGGCCCGTCGCGCCGACGGACAGACCTTACGGGCAGTAAAACGCGCGATAATTGTCTTGCACGATTGCCCGGCGGTCAGCGTCGTATTTGCCAGGAGTTCAGTATGCGTTTAACGTCCATCGTATTTGCCAGTCTTCTCATGCTTACAGCCGGCGCGACTATCGTCCCGGCCCAAACTACAAGCCAGACTTTCGATTTCACGAACAAGCCGAGCGCCCAGGGGCTCCAGGAGATCGCGACGATTCTCCGCACGGTTGGCAATATCAAACAACTGTCGGTAGATGCCGCCGCCTCGACCGTGACAGTCCAGGGTACCGCGGACGAGCTGTCCATGACCGCCTGGATCGTGCACGAGCTCGACCAGCCCAATGCGCAGTCTGTTTCCAGTTCCCCGGCGCAGCAGTATCTGGTAGCGGGACAAAGCGACGACGTTATCCGCGTATTTCACCTCGCCAACATTTCGCCCCAGCCGCCGCAGGCGATGCAGGAAGCTCTCACCATCCTTCGTACGGTCGCCGATGTGCAGAAGGTCTACAACTACACGGCGTTGGCGGATCTGGTGGTGCGTGGCCCCGCCTCGCAGATCGCCGTCTCTGAATACCTGATCAACTCGCTCGATGTAGTGAAGGGTTCGGTAACGACCACGGCCGAGTATCAGTACCAGGCTCCCGGTCAGGGCAGTCAGGTAGCGCGGGTATTCTATCTGGCTCACGCCACGACTCCCCAGTCTGTTCAGGAAATCCTGACCGTCATCCGCACCGTCGCCGACATCCAGAAGATTTTCAACTTCACGCCCCTCAACGCGCTTGCGATTCGAGGAACGGCAAACGATATCGCGGTGTGCGACTTTCTTATTCAGTCTCTGGACATCGCGTCAGCGCCGTCGACAGGCCCATCGGCCAGCCTTCGCGAATACCACATGCCGGGGAATGCAAGGGCGGGCGACAGTTTCGTGCGCGTCTTCTATCCGGCGCATATCGACACACAGGCGGGGATCCAGCAAACGATCACGCAATTGCGCACAGACTTGCAAATCATGAAAGTATTCAACCGCTCTTCGCCGACGGCTTTGGTTGTCCGCGGCTCGGCCGATCAGATCGCGAAGGCTGAGCTGCTGATTAAGGACAGAGACCAGCCCGCGAAGTCCACGCCCTGAAGGCGCGCTCCACGGGCTGGCCGGGTTTATTCGATCTCATCGCCCGGCGGCGTGGAGTTCAGCATTCGTTTCGGGCGGCGGCCCAGCCAGTGCGTGCGCTGGTTTCCTGAGGCTGGACCGGTCGCGTCAGCACCGCCGCGTAAGTGGATCTGTTTTCCGGGGATTCGCTCGTTCAAACCGTCGCGGCCCGGCTCGCCGGCGGTACACTCGCGGCGTTCAACTGATCGAGCGACGCCCGCGCCAGCTGAAGTTTCGTCGCTTCCACCAGATCCGTCACATGCTCCACGCTGGTCGCGCTCGAAATCGGCGCGACGACGCCCGGTCTGGTCATCAACCACGCCAGAGCCACGCGCGCCGGTGTAGAACCATACTCGGCAGCCACTGTGTCCAGCGCAGCCAGCACGGCCCGGCCGTGAGCGTTCAGATACTTGCCCGCGCCACCACCGCGGGCCCTGCCCTGAAGATCGGCCTCCGTGCGGTACTTGCCGGTCAGGAACCCGGAGGCGAGGGAAAAGTAAGGAATCACGCCAAGTCCGTACTCCGCCACCACCGGCGCCAGGTCCGATTCGTACGGCTCGCGTTCCATCATGTTGTAGTGAGGCTGGAGCGTCTGGTACCGCACTACTCCCGTACGCTTGCTCGTCTCCAGCGCCAGCTTCAGGCGCGCGCCCGAATAATTCGACGCGCCGATATATCGCACTTTGCCCTTTTGGATCAGCATGGCGAACGTTCCCAGCGTTTCTTCCAGCCGGACCGTCGGATCGTCTTCATGCGACTGGTAAAGATCGATGCGGTCCGTCTGAAGCCTTCGCAACGAGTCGTCCACCGCCTGCTCGATGTATTTTCCCGCGAGTCCCTTCCTGCCACCGCCCATGTCCATACCGACCTTGGTGGCGATAGTAACCTGATTGCGCTTTCCCGTCCGCGCGAACCACTTACCGATAATCGTTTCGGATTCGCCGCCCGTGTTGCCGGGAACCCATGTCGAATAGATGTCGGCCGTATCGATGAATGAGAGCCCCGCGTCAAAGGCGCTGTCCAGAATGCGGAAGGAATCGCTCTCGTTCAGCGTCCACCCGAAGACATTTCCGCCCAGCATTATGCCCGGTACGGAAAGTCCTGTTTGTCCAAGTACACGATGCTGCATGTCTATCTTGTCCCACAAATGCCGCCATCCGCGCAAGTGTTTCGCGATCTTTCCGGACTACAGCGCCGTTATTGATTTTTGGTACCGAAAGTAATAGAACTGTAGTACTACGGCAATATTCTCACGCGACCTGAGCGCCTCGGCAATTACTGCCGGACTATGCGATCTATTGCGGCGCAGGAGTTGCCAGCGGCTGGCTCTTGTCCACCAGATAAATGCCCACCATTCTGAGCGGCAGCGTCCCGGTATTATGCGCATTGTGTTTCGCGCCGTTCGGGATGATGAACGAATCGCCCGGCTTCACCTTCAAAGCGGGTTGACCATCAACCAGAATTTCGCCCTCGCCTTCGAGGATGTAGCTGATTTCTTCGCCTGGATGCGTATGACGCCCGGCGAATGCGCCCGGAGCGATTTCAACGCGCGCAATCACCGCCTCGCGCCCGGGCATCGAGATGTCCTTGCGCTGCAGGATCGTCCGCTGAATGCCGGGATTCTGCGCGAAAAGCGCGCCCGCCACCAGCGCCACTGTAACAGCTGTCCACTTCGAAATCGATTTCATTGAATCTCCCTCGTTACTCCGATTCCGGTCTCCCGGCAGGCAGCTTCGCTTTATAAGGCGGCGCGCCCGGCCACATTTGCCCCGATGGAACCACTTCCACAAATGCGGCCATCGCCGATAGCCTGCCACCACAACCATTTTTCCAGATGGTCCCGTCGGTTCCCTCTGGTCCGTTTTCCGGCAGGTGCCAGTATATAACATGTTGGTCAGTCCAAACCATTACCGCACGCGCCAGGGGAAGGTCGACCTCGCATTCCGCGCCCTGGTTCTGTTTCTTCTCGTCTTGCAACTGTTCGTGCCGCCCGCCCTCAGCGTGGCCAACGACCACGATTTCGAAAAGATCCTCGGCCGCCTTTGCCTCGGTCCCGTCCCCACTAACGGTACCCCATATTTCGACTACACCGTTCTGCGCTTCACATACGATCCCGATTCCTGCATCGATTGGCCCATGCGCACCACCAACGAAGCGGTGTTCCACGCCGCGCTCCGGCTCGATCGCCTTTTCTACTCAAAAACAGATTTCGACCTGCGCTTCATGGGAATCGTCTATGGGGCAATTTTCCTGGCCGGTTTCGTTACGCTCCAGCAGGCGCTGCGGTATCTTCCGCTGCGGCTATCCATCACCGCACAAGCCGCCTGGATCGCCGTGACCTGTAACGCCGTGTATGTCCCGCTGTTCAACACGATGTACTTCGACGCCTTGTCGATCGCGACGCTGACGGGAGCGTTGGCCAGCATCGGCATCGTGGCACTTCGGCGCCAGGTCAGCGTGAACTCTATTCTGACCGCGTCGCTCTGGCTCGGCGCGCTTGCCGGATCGAAAGGGCAACACGCACCCGTGGCACTCCTCTGCATTCCCGCGCTTTGGGTCGCGCGGACCGCCGGGACCGGGGGCAAACCCGGCATCCTGGCCGCCCGCTTCTTCGGAAGCGGGATGATCCTCGCGGGCGCGTGGCTTTCGATCGGCACGATGCCGCATTTTTACCAGGGGGAAGCCACGTTTAACGCGCTCTTCTACCGGATTCTCCCTGCGGCGCCGGACCCAGCCGCATATCTCGCCGAAACCCGCATCCCGACTTCATGGGTGCGTTATTCAGGCGAAGTCGCTTTCGCCGAGGACGTCCCGCTGCGCGATCCTTACTATGAAGAGCGATTCGGCGACTGGTTCGGCCCCGTCGATCTGATGCGCCTCTATCTCCGACACCCCTCGGCAGCCTGGCTGATCGCGCGTGAAAACCTCGACGAAGCCTCGATGGATCGCGTACGCATACGTATGTCGGGCGTCCCGCATCGGCTGGGAAATTACGAAGAATCGCTCGGCAAGCCGCCGCAAGCCGTCAGCCACTTCTTCACCTTTTGGGCGTTGGCCAAAAACGCGATCTTTGGCGATCGACCGCTCGTCTACGCCGCGTATATCCTGATGGTGATTGGCCTCGCGTGGACGCTCGCGCCGCCAGACCTGCCCATGCGTCTTTTGCTAGCAGTAGTGACGCTCTCGCTGGCGGGCGAGTTTGCCATCTGCATGTTGGATGGCGCCGACGGCGGCCGTCACCTCACGCTGTTCAGCTATTTGCTCGACCTTCTTGTTTGCTGCGACGTGGTGCTCGCAATGCGTAAATTCGCCATCAAACCTGCAGCGAACGCAGATACGGCACGCTCGCCTTCATCAGGTCGTAGTTCATCTCGACGAAGTAATTCCTGATTCCTCCGGTCTTCGCGGCGGCAAAGATCTTCTTCCAGTCGAGCGAATCCTGCCCGACCGCCATCTGCTGTTTCGTCTCCATCGACCAGCCCTGCACGTGCATCGACACAAACCGTCCCGGGTATTTCGTGAAGTACTCGACCGAGTCGAACCCCTGCGCGATCGTCGAAATCTGGAACTGAAACCTGACGAGATTCGGATCCAGCGTCTGGAACAGCGTGTCGTAAACGCGCTTATCCCCCACCGTGCTTGTTTCGAACGTCTCGTTGTGCAGCGTC
The DNA here is from genome assembly GCA_003136575.1 of Bryobacterales bacterium. GTDB lineage: Bacteria > Acidobacteriota > Terriglobia > Bryobacterales > Bryobacteraceae > BOG-234. The sequence goes on from PLEX01000083.1 coordinate 37,057, forward strand.
TGCTGAATGCCGGCCTTCCGCGCCTGCTCGCCCATCTTGTTGTATTCGTCGGAAACCCGTTTCACGTCGTCCATAGTCGGGTTGCGCGGCCCGCTGAGGCTGGCGACGGCCATCTGCGTCATGCCCATATCGACCGCCCAGGCGATCCTCTCCGCCTGGTTATCGCGCAGTTCTTTGAGCCCGAAATGCGCGCTTTCGCAGTTAACGCCCATGTCGTTGAGCATTCGGCGCAATTCCTTGCCGCTGTATTTCACCAGACCGTTGAACTCCCTGTAGCCAACCGGCGAGCACAATTCGATCGCCTGAAAGCCGGCATCGGTGAGCATTTTGATCGTGCCCGGAAAATCCGCCGCCAGATTTGTCCGCACCGGATACGTCTGGCATCCGATCGGCATTCCCAGCGGATTCGCTTTCAGTTCCATCCCGAACGCGGCCGCCCATCCCGCCGCCGCAACAAATTGCCGTCTTGAAATCCTGGCCATTGAACCTCTCTTTCCGTCGATGCAAGGCATTGTCTCACGAAGAGTTATGAAGCGCCGCAACGTTTACAAGCGCAACAAGCGCAGGACGAGTTTCCTGATGCGGTAAACGGGGCCGCACTCATCCCTATCGAAAACCTTGATCTCCCCGAGCGTCTGCCGAATCGACGCGGACGAATGCCCTTTCCGATCTGAAAGAGGCCGGGGAAAAGGGTTCGGTGCCTCTCTGCGATCTGATTCGCAAACGGGGAGACTGAATTCGGCCGTACCGCGTTGAAGTCGCCGGCGCCGAGAGAGACACCCGCAAACTCGAATCCGTTCGTCCGAAAACAGGTGAACCGTAATCGGAATCGCGGGGATCTACGCCAGGCTGCGTCCGGATGCCGACAAGACCGAGCAGGAGAACGAAAGGAAGTGAGCCGCGCCCACATCGCACCCGAGTCGCCCAAACGTCAAGCCTTCGCGCTATCGAGCACCAGCCCCGACGGCAGATCTTCCCCAAAAATACGCCCCAGAGCGCGTTCGTCGCGCTCCGTATCGCCGTCGAGCTGCGCTGCGAGCTGTGGTTCGTTAACGCGCGCGCGAACCGCTGTAAAAATCGGGGCCGCGACGTCTCGAACCGGGTCGCCGGTTCGGCGGGCCAACGACACCAGCGCGTCTTCCGCTTTCGGAGCCGCAATCAACGCTTCGATCCAGCGCGTGGCGATTGCCGGCGTCAGCACCTGATTCGCCAGGCCGTAGAACAACTGCCGGGCGCCGAGCCGCGCGACACACCAGAGAATGTTGTCGGTATAGCCCGATTGCTTTCCCTGTTTGATCAGCGCGTCACCCATCTGAATGCGATTCGCGGCCGGGATCAGTTCCATGCTCGAAGCCGCGCGCCACATTTCGCGCAACAAACTGGAATTTACGCGCTGCGGCTTCGTCCCCACCTTGGGAAGAAGGACCGGCAGAAGGCGCTGCACGATGTCAGACTGCTGGTTGCGGTTCAGCCCTCCGGCCAGTCGTCCCCAGAAGATCCACCAGTCGATCTCGTTTTGCGTCTGGTTGCCGAATTTCAGGCCCGCGCTGAAAATACGGCGGGCCTTCTCGATGCGGAAATCGTCGCCAATGAAACCGAAGCCCGGGCGCAGGCAGAAGCCGCCGAGATTCAGCCAGCGGACTTCGCAAGCCGCGCTGCGTCCGCGGGATTCGGCCAGATCGAGAAACACGTCGGCAAGACGCCGCGCGACCTCTACCGGCCATGAATTGCGGCCGAGCCCCAGCGCCGCTTCCAGGCGCGCCGGAAGTTCCTCGGGCGGAATTGCGCCGGAGGAGAAAGTGGATCGCACAAGCTCGCAGGCGGCATCCACGGCTTCCGCGCTGACCACGGCGGCTGGCTTTCGCGGGGCGCTCGAACTGGCCGCCGACTTGCGAATCTGAAATTGCAATCGCCAGCGATTGTCGCTGATCTTCGAATCGCACCACGTTTCAAGCGTGCCGGTTTCAGTGAGGCGCGCGCCGAGTCTTACAGGCACCAGTCGCTCGCCTCCCTTGCCAAAGCGGATGACTGCTTCGAGCGGCGCGTGCGAATGGATGCTCTCGCCCGCTTCGAAGCGCACCACCTCGCCAGCCTTATCGCCGGTGCGCGTGAGGGAGCTGAGCAGGCGGAAAGCCACGGGCTTGTTGGCGACGAGTTGCAGGCCTTCACGGTCGATCTCGACCGAGTCGCCTTCTTCCGCGCCGCGCGGCAGCAGACAGACGGCGGTGTTGTCGTCGAATCCGGCGTAATACGCGCGCGGCAAGCCGCCCCGAACCAGGACGCCCGAGCCGGTCGAACGGACGTACGAATAATACGCCGCACCGCTGGCGACGGCGAGATCGAGGTCGCGATTTTCGAACACCTCCGGCCGCTTGCCGTACCAGTTGGCCAGCACATCCGCGACGCGGTCGCGTAGGATCTCGGGAATAAAGAAGCCGCCGTTGAAGAGAATGGCGTCCGGAACCTGCCCGGCCGATTCGAGGAACCGCGCCAGGTGCCGGCTGATGGCGGGGTCGGAAACGTAGGGCAGGCCGAGTTCGCGGAAGAGGCTGCGCTTCTCCTCCTTCGGCATTTCGCCGCGTGGCGTGATGGGGAGAAAACCGTCGAGCGCCAGTTCGAGCGCTTCCGCCCGCGTGATCTCCGTCTTCAACGAGCCGCCGATCATGGACGAGCCGCTGCCGAGGACCTTGATCTCCACGCTTTGGCGGTTCGCGTCGCAGAGCAGGATTTCCTTGGCGGCGGAGCATTCGCGGCGCAGGCCGCTGCGCTGGCGGATGGAGAGTTGTTTGCCGAGCTTCGTTTCGGCCAGCCAGGCTAGAGTGAGATCGAGGTTGTCGCCGCCGAGCAGAAGATGTTCGCCGACTGCGGTGCGGGTGAAATCGATCCTGTCGCCATCGCGCGCTACGCGAATCAGCGAAAAATCGCTGGTGCCGCCGCCGACGTCGCAGATGAGAACCACCTGGCCATCGAACAGGAGTTTGCGCGAACGAGCGAAGTTGTTCGCGATCCATGAATAAAAAGCCGCCGCCGGTTCTTCGAGCAGCGTGAGTTGTTCGATGCCGGCGTCGTGAGCGGCCTGCACCGTGAGTTCGCGGGCTTCCTCGTCGAACGACGCGGGAACGGTGAGGACGATTTCCTGCTCTCGGAGCGGCCCGAAGCGTCCGGAGTTATCCCAGGCCTCGCGAATCGTACTGAGCAGGCGCGCGGAGACTTCGACCGGCGAAAGAACGCGTCCACCTTCGCCCGCGTCCCAGGGCAGGATTTTTGCTGTGCGGTCGACATCGGGATTCGAGAGCCACGATTTCGCGCTGTGCACCAAACGCGTGGGGACGATTGCGCCTTGTTCGCGGGCATACGTGCCGACGGGATTGCCTTCCTCGAGATAAAGAAACGACGGCAACGTGCGGCGTGCTTCCGCGCGGCCGGGCGCTACCGGTTGCGGGATATCGAAGATATGAATCGGGGGAAAACTGGTGTCCTCCGCTTCAGCCGGATCGATCCAGGCGAGGGCGGAGTTGGTGGTTCCGAGGTCGATGCCAATTTTCATTTTTCGCGGACGTTGAATTCCAGTTTCCAGCGGCGGCCGTCGCGGGCCACGCACCAGAGCTGCAGGGTTCCCGTTTCAGTGATGACCGTTTCGAGACTGACCGAAACCAGTTCGCCCTCGGGCGGGGCACTTCCGGCGGGTTTCGATTCGAGCCGAACGGAGACCGGCGAGAGTTCCTGAAGCTCGTCGCCGAATTCCTCCACGAGAGTTCCCGTCGCATCCAGCTTTCGCTCGGAGGAGGAAAAGAATCGGAATTCCGCCGTCTCGCCGACGATCAAACCGAACTCGCGTTCCGGCATCTGCGCGGACGTGCCTTCTTCCATGCCGTATTGCGCCACGGAGAACGCTTTCACCGGCGGTTTGAAGCCCGGCACAGCGGGCATGGCCGACTCGATGCCGACGTAATACGAACGCGTAATGCCACCGCGAATGCGAACGCCTTTACCGTGGCGCGCCGCGCCGTAGTACGCCGCGCCCCGCGCGACGGCGTGCATCAGATCTTCGCCTGTGAGCGCCTGAATAGCGGGGAAACCCTCCTCGCCGAGCCAGCCGTCGAGAACCGAAAGCAGTCGCTCGCGCACGAACGGGGCGTGCAGGACGCCGCCATTGAAAAGAACATGCGTGGGACACGAGAGACCGCTTGCGCCGCGTCGCACGGAGGGGCCGTCCGTCGGCGCCTGCTGGCGAAGGAACCGGGCGAGATGCCGGGTAATGGCGGCATCGGACGCATAGGGCAGGCCCATTTCCTGGAGCCCCGCAACGCGCGCCCTTTGCGGCATCTCCGTACTGGCTACGCGTGGCAGGAAGCCTTCGAGCACCTGCTCAGCCTGTTCCCGCCTCAAAGTCGCCTTGATCGTGCCGCCGATCAGGCTCGACCCCTTGCCAAGAATCGTCACCGGAACCTGAGCTGCGGGCTTCGCCGGATCGAGCAGCTTTTCCTTCGCCAGCCGGCAGTTGTTCCACAGCGCCTGCAACTGGAAGGCGTCGATTTTCGTGCCGCGCGTTGCCAGGTCGGCGGCGACGGTGTGAGCGAGCGCCAGGTCGATATTATCCCCGCCGAGGAGGATGTGGTCGCCGACGGCAACGCGCTCGAGCTCAAGCTGGCCATCGCGTTCGCTCACGGAGATCAGCGTGAAATCGGTGGTGCCGCCTCCGATATCGACGACGAGTACGAGGTCGCCCTTGCCGATGCGTTGGCGCCAGTCGTCATGCCGTTCGATCCACGCATAGAAGGCGGCCTGCGGCTCTTCGAGCAAGGTGACGTTGCCAAAGCCCGCGGACTGCGCGGCCTTTTCGGTGAGCTCGCGCGCGACAGCATCGAAAGAGGCCGGGATGGTAACCAGGACTTCCTGATCGGAAAACGGCGCTTCAGGATGTTCGTGGCCCCACGCCATGCGCAGGTGGCGCAGATAAGCCGCGGAGGCATCGACGGGCGAGATGCGGGTCAAGCCCTCGGCGGGCTTCCACGGCAGGATGGCAGCGGAACGATCGACGGCTGAATACGACAGCCAGCTTTTTGCGGAAGAGACAAGGCGACTGGAAACTTCCGCACCGCGCCGCTGCGCGAAACGGCCGACGATCGGACGGCCGGTTTCGTCCCATGGCAGCGCGGTCGCGCCCGATGGAAACTCCTTCTCGCCGGCAATGTAGAGGAACGAAGGCAGCAGGGGTTCCGCGGATACTTCGTTCACGTTGACCAGCTGTGGGATGGCGGCGACCGTGACCCCGCCCGCTTCCGCAACTTCGCGAAAGGCGAGAGCGCTGTTGGTAGTGCCGAGATCGATGCCGATCGAGTAAGACGACTTTGGCAATCGCTACTCCACTTCGATTTCGGCGGGCGCCAGAATCGTCAGGTCCTGCTTCGAACTGAGTTTCGGGAGCGAAGCCGAGGTGGCGCGCCAGCCGCGATGACGCAGCGCTCCGCCTTTGGCTTTGCCGGATGCGGGCACGTTACCTATGAACTTAACCAGGGCCGCATCGCCCGCGGGAGCCGTGACTGCGCTGCCTTCCACCGCGTCGACGACGGGTTGCGGAGCGAAGTGACGGGTGAGAATTTCGCGGGTTTTCGCGTGGACGTCGCGCGCGGCTGCGCCGATCTGGTCGTCGGAATAAGCAGCGATGTCTTCCATGAAGAAGTCGAGAATACGCCCGTCGCGCTGGAAAATTCCGAGTAACTGGAGAGCGCCATCTTCCGGCGTTACGGCCGGAGGAGGTGGCGGCTTAGGCGGGGGCGGCGGGGCCTTCGGGGCGAGGCCGAGTTGCGCGACCAGGTCGTCCGGCAGCTTACCGCCGAACAGGAGCGCAAAAAATGCGCGGAATGCCATTGCGATTGAGTTCAAAGTGGGAGTAGCTCCGAAATACCGGTGAATCTTCAGGATAACAGCCCGGGAATTAAGGGTAGAACGCCTTCGTCGGTTTATGCTGTAGCCGATCTTCCACGCCCGTGAAGGTTTTTGGCCAGCCACAAGTACCGGCAAATACGTTTCGCGTCAAACCCGCCCCGCGCCTGAACCGGCGAGCCCGGCAGGCAAAAGACGGGTCAATCACATTCGTGCAGTTCTGTGAAAACAGACGGCGCTCCATTTATCCAGGCTGATCGCGCTTGCGGAATTGTGCGAGCAGCTTGCGGCTGCGCGCCTTCATCGCGGGCGTGCCGGTGCGACACGCGCGCTCCAGCAGATCAATTAAATCCGCTTCTATCTCCGGAGTCCCGCGCGATAGTTCAACGAGTGCCTGAATGGCGAATGTCCTGACAATTGAGCTGCGGTCACCGAGGAAACTTTCGAAGGCGGTTGTGGCACGCACGCGTTCCCGCTGCCCGAGGGGCAAGCGGGGAATGATTTGGGCGAGGTGCCAGCGGAGCTCCGCCTGCGCAGTCTCGTCAGCGAGCGCCAGCAATTCGGTTTTGAACGGCGCCAGCAGTGCGGGACGTTCCGCGGAAACTTTCTCGGCAGCGTCGGCCGCGCGCATGCGGACAACGGAGTCGCCGTCCCACAAGCACTCGATGAGTTCAGGGAGCCGGTACGGCTGCCGCAGGATGAGGGCGGCGACGCGGTTTGAGCTTCCGATCGACCGCCGGTCTCCGCCCTGCAGCGCACGGCTAAATGGTTCGCGCCCAGGACTCTCCGGACTGTACATCCTTTGCGCGCTCGTAGAGAGTCTCCCTTAGCAGAATCGTTTCAAAGCAAGGCGCTACAAGGTTGCATAACCCTACGCGGCCACCGTTTCTCAGCAATCGCGAACAATGTCCGGCAAAGCGCGAAGCGCTGCAATCATGCCGCTTCTTCTTCAACTGCGCCGAGCGAAAAAGCGATGTTACCAGACTGAGATTTGGAGACGTCATGCATGCTTGCCGAAAGGGCACCATGCAAGACGAAATACGCAGCGGCGATGGCCGCTACTTCAAAAACGCGGGCGGATTCAGCACCGATTCGAGCGCCTGCTGCACCTGAGGATCGTACTTTGCCTGGATCTCGTCGCCCTTCGCCACGCCGAGCGCGAGATTGTAAACATCCTCTTTCAGACGCCATTCGACAAAGTCCCGGCAGGCCAGCCATTCGCGCAGAGTAGGCTGAATCTCGCGCGCGCCAAGCCAGAGCTGAAACTGGTCAAGCATCGCCGGCGGTACTTCCCATCCATCCTCTATCTTGTGGTCGCGGATATACTCGGCCGCAAAAGTCGTGAACGAGGCGGAGGCGTCCAGCACCTGTTCGAGCGGAGTGAGCAACAACCCGCGCGAGAGAATGTCCGGCACGATTCCGCCGCCGCCCGGGATCGGCCGCCCGTTATCGGTTTTGAACTCCGTCTCCTCGTTGGGATGAGCGGCCGTCGCGCCCAGCTCGAAGCCTTCCTCGCGAAACGGCTTCTGGATGGAGCGTCCGCTGGCCGTATAGTAAAGGGCCGTCGTGAGCGCGAGGCCCGTTTTTTCGGCAAGCGGATAGACGCTTTGCACCAGTCCTTTGCCGAAGCTCGGCTCGCCGATCACCGTCGCGCGGTCGTGATCCTGCAGCGCGCCCGTCACGATTTCCGAAGCGCTTGCGGTCTTGCCGTTAATGATCACCGATACGGGAAACGTGTACGGAACATTGCCCGCGGGAACGCGCTCAATCGTCTCCGGCACGTTGCGGCCCTTCGCCGACAGAATGACCTTGCCGGGCGGCAAAAACAGCGCCGCCGTTTCAAGCGCCGCTGTGACCAGCCCGCCGGGATTGTTGCGCAGATCGAGCACCAGGCCTTTCAGGTTCTGGCCGCCGAGCTCTTCGATAGCAGCGCGAATGTCGCGCCCGGTGCTTCCCTCGAACGAACCGACGCGAACGTAGCCAATTCCGGGCTGGAGCAAGAAGATGCGCTCCACGCTTGGCGACTGCATTGCTTCCGGGATGAGCCTGACTTCCTCAAAACGCAACGAGCCGGGATGGCGGAGCACCAGCGCCACCGGCCGTTGGCGGGATTCCGTGAGCAGCTCAATGATCTGTTCCGGTTCCATCCGATCGAGCCGGTAGTTGTTGACGCCGCGAATCTCGTCGCCAGGCATCATCCCGGCTTTCGACGATGGCGTGTTGGGCAAGGTCTGGAGCACCATCACGCGTCCCGGCAGAATCGATACCACCGTGCCGAAACCCTTGCTGGTCGATCGCTGCATCTGGTTCAGCTGTTCGAACTGGCCGGGATCGAAGAAGGACGAATGCGGGTCAAGGTGCCGTAAAAGTCCGGGAACGGCGCCGCCATAAAACGCCTGATCGATATCGATGGGGTCGGCCGCGTTCTCCTGCATGATGACGAGGGCATCGACGAAGCGCTTCATCGCGCGAGCGTCTTCGGGCGTCGGGTCGGCGGCGCTCGCGGGGAGAGCGAGCGATGCCAACAGCAGCGAGGCTAGCAGTCGATTAGTAAGATTGCTGTGGCCGGACATGTGGCGTTATGTGGAACCGACGGTCGGGCTGAGTAAGCCGTTACCATTATCGCGTCAGGCGTGTCCTAGCCCTACCTTCGCATTCCTG
>PLEX01000198.1:0-228 GCA_003136575.1 Bryobacterales bacterium
ATTTTGTGACAGACCCTAAGGGTGTTGTCGCCCACGGGCTTGTGGCGTCCGAGGCTGAGCAACGGCAGGTCGAGGCGAGCGGAGAGGACTTGCCTCTCGCCAGCTGCTTCCCGGCGGGCGACCCATGCGTTCGCGCCTTCGACGATCCGAGAAATTGCGCCTTCGGCGCAGATCATTTCGCCCGGTATTGATCAGAACAGGCATGTGGCGCGTAGTATTCTGCAAGAG
>PLEX01000198.1:236-58776 GCA_003136575.1 Bryobacterales bacterium
CACCTTTGTCGTTCGAGGTAGCAGCCGTCAAGGTAGCGGCAGCGGGGCCAAATGGTATTAGAGGAGGCTGCCACGGGATAACCAAGCCATGTTATCGAAACCTACACCCGTATAAAGGTAATCCATATCGGCCAGAGAGGTGTAGCGTGGATCGCTCGCGAATCGCGATGGAGGGCCTTCAAGGACCCAACCCAGATCCAACCGCCTCTGCTGGATATATGCCGCCTCAAACATGTTGGCGATTACCTCATTGACGAAAGCATTCCCACTCCAGATCTGTAGCCGATCAGCAAAGACGTGTCCCGCTTCATGATAGGTGATGTACTCGCCGGGCACTCTTGCCCGCGGTTCCGACCCGAGAACCTCCTCGATTTGCGAGGGGAAGACGACAACTGCCGGAATGGATTCGAGGTCAGTGTACGGATGGGGCCAATTCCCGCCTAGCTGAGAATAGACTTCATGATCGACGACGGCAAGCGCAATCGGCGCCTTAACGTCCAATTCCGTTTCGAACCATGCCCGGGCGTCCTGAATGGCCTCGCGGTACTCGATGGCCCGCTGCTTTGCCGATGCAACATAGATAACCGGCACAGAGCCTGCGGATTCCGCCAAATGAAGTTTACGCAGTCGCGAGAGAGTGGTCTCCGATTCCTGAGCAACAACGACCAGGAGAAACATCCCGCCGACCACAAAGCCTTTGGCTGTTCGGCGCATGGCATCCATAATACCGGACATCGATATGCGTTCGTGTTTCAGACCAATGTCGTCGATAGCCTCAGCGAACACCCAAAACCGGCCTGCTGCGGCGAGTAATGGAATCGCCGCAACTATCGGTAGTTGAGGCGTGGAACTCGCTTAACCGGCGCGAGTCATTTCCTGCATTTGCCGGAGGTGTCGCTTCGCCCGGTCGCGTTCGGATCACCGATCCCGGGCTCGCCCCGCCGGCGCAGGAAGTCCAGGTCGGCTACATCCGGAGTGTGGCGACACGAATCGGATCGCACGGAAATACTGTCCGGCGTTGTATCATCTCTGCATAAAACCTGGAGATCCAAATGTTTGACATGTCGAGATTCATCAGTTCCGGACGGCTGGCTCGGGCAGGGGGAACCCTGGTGCTTCTCATCGGCGTCGGTGCCGGTGTTTTCAGGCTGGTGGCTCAGGCACCGCCCGCTGCCGGCGACGGTGGTCCCAGTTCCTCTCTCGCGCAGTCCGTTCGTCCGTTTCTCGAAAGAAACTGCATCGGGTGCCACAACACCGGGTTGCCCTCAGGACAGGTCGACATGCAGAAACTGCTGGCCTCGACAACCTCCCTGCTGGACGATCGCGATACCTGGGAGAATCTCGCATTCCGAATGCGGTCCGATCAGATGCCGCCCGCCGGAACTCCGCGGCCTCCCAAAACGGAAGTCGATGCGACGGTGGCGACAATCACGCGCACTTTGGCCGCCAATCCCCGGCCGACAAGTGCCGCGCCCGTCTTATCCAAAGGACCTTTTACCAGGGATTGGGCGACTTACGCCTACGATGAGGAACGCACTGGCTGGACTCGCGGGGAAACCGTGATAACGAAGGACAACGTGTCGAAGCTGCAGTTGTTGTGGAAGCTTCAGACGGACGTGAAGACGGACCCGATTAACCAATACGCCACGATGACCGATCCTCTCGTCATGAACAATGTGCAGACGAAGCAGGGGCCGAAGAAGGTGCTTTATGTCGGCGGCGGCACCAACGAACAGAATAAGGTTTTTGCAATCGACGCAAACGCGGGAACCATTCTCTGGTCGAGAGACTATCCGAATAAGGCAACCCCCGCGGCCGCCGCCTACGCTTTCTGCCCGAACAATATGAACGCGACGCCGGTGATCGATAAGCAGAGCGGCATTCTGTATTTCCTCCCGACCGACGGAAAGCTCCGGGGCGTTAGTATTACCGACGGCGAAGACCGATTCCCGGCCACGAGCATCGTGCCGACCTTTACCCGGAACTTCAGTCTGAATCTGGTGGACGGAGTGATCTATACCGGCACTACGCGGGGCTGCCAGAATGCGACGTCGCAGATAGTCGGCATCGACGTCGCCGATCCGGATCGTCTGGTGACGCACTTTTATACGAGCCACGGAAAAGGCTCCGGCCCGTGGGGACGAGCTGGCGTCACAAAGACTCCTTTCGGCGTCGTCGCGCAAACCGCGGATGGTGCTTATGATCCGGCTTCCGGTCGATGGGGCAATTCGGTGGTGGAACTCGACAGAACTGTTTCGGTCGTCGATTCGTTTGCTCCGCCGAATATGGACTATCTCAACAAGTGGGATCTGGATCTCGGTTCGAGCAGCCCCGTTTCATTTCCTTTCGACGATCGCACGCTGGTGGCATCGACCGCGAAGGAAGGCGTTATCTACCTGATGGACGCTAAGAATCTGGGTGGTCCGGATCATCGCACGCCGCTCTATACATCGCCCCGCTGGTCGAACGATCCGGTGTTGTACGGCTACCACGGCATGTGGAGCGTGATGTCGACGTGGGTGGATGCTCAGGGCAAGCGATGGCTCCTCGCGCCTTACTACGGTCCGCCTGCGAAAGACACGATTGGCCTGTTTCCCAAAACTCACGGACCGACAGTGAACGGACAGCTCATGGCCTTCACCGTGGAGGGCACGGGAGCCAAACCGACGCTGGTGCCGCAGTGGGTTTCGGCCGATCTCGACCTGCCTGGCGTGGCGGTCGTCGCGAATGGCGTGATTCTCATTCTGGCGAACGGCGACAGAGGCTCAACCCTCGTGTCCGGCGGTGGCGGACGTGGCGGTGGACGCGGCGGGTTCGGCCCTGTAGCCAATGCGCAAAATGATCCGGAAGCGGCTGCGGCAGCGCTGTCTGCAGCAGGTGGCCGAGGCGCCGTCGGTGGCAGTGGTGGCGGACGCGGCGGCCGTGGTGGTTTTAGCGCGGCTGGTGGCAGTGGAGCGGCCGGTGGACGTGGCGGTCGCAGCGGTGGACGCGGCGGCAACGCGCTGGAGGCAAGCATTCCGGGCAACGAAAGGGATGCCGCGTGGCGTGCCATCAATACCCAAAAGGCTGGCCAGCGCTACTCCGGTGGCCGGGATACGACGCACGCCGTTCTGTATGCTCTCGATCCACAGACGGGAGATGAGCTCTATTCAAGTGGCGACGCCATCGATAGCTGGAATCACTATGGCGGCATCGCCGTTTCCGACGGCGTTGTCTACCTGAGTTCGTGGGACGCGCGAGTTTACGCGCTCGGCATTAAGCGGTAAAAGCACAGAGGTGGAAAAAGTCGGCCACCCCCGCCGACGATCACCCGCATCGTAACGCGGGCGTTAACAACAAATATCGGTAGGCTCGGACCGACCTACGGTGATTTCGAAGATTGGCCCGGAGTTGGACCACGCTCGGCACCGAACTCTCACTTCTCCCGAACTACTATCTCGGAGGATTCGCTGCGGGCGGTGGAATAACGAGTACCCCCGCGCCGCCGCGGCCTACTGTCACCGGGGCGGGATTCAGGAATGCCGGATCCATCGCAGCGATGTCAACCCGATAGCTTACTGACTCCGCGCCAGGGAAATTCGCAGGTAGTTTCTGCGTCACGTTCCCGGTGGCGGCCCATTCCGTGCCCCGCAGGAAAGTTGTAATAAACCCGACGCAGCTCATCGTGGGTACATCATGGCCCAAGGTTGTATGGAAGATCCGCGGCGGCAACCGCACAGACTCGTTTCGACGACAACCGTGCAGGCGTTGAGATGGCACTTGATCAGATTCGCAGTTCGGCGCGGGAGGCGATGACGGAAATGGAGGCAATGATGGACCAGATGCGGTCCGTACCTCTGGAGAATGCGAGCCTCGTGGAAGCGCTGAAGAAACAGTACGAAGCCCTCGGCCACCGGACGGGGGCGCAAGTGGAGTTCCGCCTCGGCGACCTTCCTCCGAACGAGACACTTCTCCCCGGCTCGCAGCAGGCGATTCTTCGAGTAGCCCAGGAAGCGCTGGCAAACATCGGCCGACACGCGCGCGCAAACAACGTGACGGTCTCGCTTGGCTCATTCATCGACCGTCTCGAACTGCGGATTCAGGACGACGGGGCAGGCTTCGACCAGCTTCAGGCTCGGCGTGGCGCGGGGATTACAAACATGCGCGCCCGAGCGGAAGAGTTCGGCGGGAATTTCAACGTGACCAGCGGTCCCGGCAGCGGCACAACGGTTGTGCTCTCGATTCCCTACGCCCCCACTGTGCCGTCCTTAGAACACCGAAAGCGGACGCTGATTTATGGCTACGGCGCGACCTTCGTAATCGTCGTTGTCATCGCTATATTGACCAGACCTCGTGATACCCGGGTCTGGCTAGCCATCGGCCTTTCTGTTGCAATCATCCGTTGTGCGGTCGTTTGGTACCGCAAACGACGAGCCCGCAAGGAAACAGCCTGAACCAAGGCTCGGTAGTACTGGTGGACGATCACCGTGTTGTTACGCGAAGCCTAAAGGCCTGGCTGGAGTCGTTTCCCGATATGAAGGTCGTTGGAATTGCCGCGAGTGGTGAAGAGGTGCCAGAGACACCGCTGGCAGCGGTCAGAGCCGTCGCTGCTGGAAGAACCTACATCGATCCATCATTAGCGAACCAAATCTTTCTGCGGCCACCGTCGGCGGACGAGGTACTGACCCCACGCGAGATGGAAGTGTTGAGGCTGCTCGCGCCGGGCCGCTCGAATAAAGAGATCGCCACTTCGCTTTCCATTGGCGAGGAGACCGCAAAGTCACATGTCAGCAGCGTTTTCGGCAAGCCGCAAGTGGAAAATCGCGCGCAGGCGGTCGTGCGCGATCAAGCTACGGATCGTGGCGTTAGAGGAATTGGGATAGCCAGCAACAAAGGGCTAATGGGCGGACAGCCGGCGGCCAGTTAACCGACGTAGCTTCCGCTGATGTAGCTGTGCAGATGCCCGATCATGTCCTCTTGCGCGGACATGATCCAGTTCATCAGGTCGCCGATCGAGACCATCCCGACCGGGTGGTGATTCTGCACGACAACCAGATGCCGGAAACGGTATGTCGTCATCATGCGCAGGCAGTCTTCCACCGTATCCTCGGGCGTGACCGTGGTCGCGGGCCACGACATCACTTCGCTCACCGTCGTCTCTCTCGACGACCGGCCGAGCAGGATAATCTTTCGCGCATAGTCGCGTTCGGAGAAGATGCCAAGTTGGCCATCCTGCCCGATCACCGCGAGCGCGCCAATGTCTTTATCAGCCATCATCTGGACGGCGTCGTAAACGGAGAAGTGCGGCGCGACGGAAAAGATTCCCCAACCCTTGCGCGCCAACACGGACTGAATCGTATCTGAAAGCGGCATATCAACCCTCCCAATTGTCCATTCACCGGACCAAATCACACTACTCCCATCGGTTGCCGATTGCAAGGGGGGGCGGCGGGATGCGCGTGGGAATGTTCGGCGTGCAACGGGAATGGTCGCTCCGGGTCGTTCGTTACACTGCGTGACGGATCGAGTCCCGGAGGCTGGTTGTCGATTCTGCGAACCGGCAGTGAAGGCCCTGAGCCTCGCTTCGCGCGGCGCTGCGTCCGCGGCCGGAGGCCAATGCAAGAGTCCCTTGCGCGGCCGATAGCGAGGGAGTAGTCTAATAGCAAGAGACGTGCTTCACATGACCCGTTACGTTCCTGCCCGACATTACATCTCTTTCGGGCTTGTCGCGCTGGCGCTGGCCGTATTTTCCGCCTGGCTGGGAATCACGCTGACGCACGGCCTGCTGATCCCGGCAGTTCTCTTTTTCCTGACGGCGGCGTTGCTGCTGTCTCTGGCCGCCCAGCCGGCGATCAAGGTTTTCGACGCCCACATGGAACTTGGCCAACGGGTCATTCCGTGGAACGATATCCATCGCGTGGACCGAACCGGCTGGATCTCTCCGCTGGTCGTCCGGATGACGCTGTTTGACGACGAAAGGATCACCATCGTTTATCCGGGCGAAGTCGATTGCTGCAAGCATGTCCTCCGGACCATACGTCAGATGTCCACGTCGGCTCTGATCGACGGCATACCCTATCGCCAGTATTGGGGCGAAATGCTGGGCGTGCCCGATTCGAGGCAACTTCCCGCGCCTCGCCAGCGCGTGCTGCGCCCGGAAGACGAAGAGGAAGTCGAACGGCTGTATTTCCTCCTGAAGACCGTCGGTCACATCGACCCCCGTAATTCCGGCGAAGAGCGCTGAAACTTTTGACGAATCGCCGCAGACTTTGGGTGCTAGGAGTAGCGCTCTGCATAATGATCGGTTTTTGGCTCCTCCGCGCCCCTGTTTTCCGAGCGGCGGGAAGCCTCTTTATCAGCGACGGACCGCCGGTAAAGGCCGATTACATCCTGGTGCTGGCGGGAGACGGTGTCGGCAATCGCATACTGAAAGGCGCCGAACTGGCGCGCGAGGGCTACGCTCCGGCAGTTCTCGTCAGTAACGGGGCTCGTTACTACGGACACACGGAATCCGAACTCGCAACCGAGTTCGCTATTCAGCACGGCTATTCGCCCGACCTCCTGATTACGTGCCTCTGGAACGCGAACAGCACGGTCGAAGAGGGCAAACGCGCGATCGCCGAACTGCGCCGGCGCGGGGCCCACAAAGTGGACATCGTCACAACGCTGTGGCACACTGCGAGGGCCGGGCGAATCTATCGCCGTCTGGCGCCCGATCTTGAGATCCACATGGTCGGAGCGTTCGACCGGAACTGGCACGACGGCGCGTGGTGGATCGACCGCGAAGGCCGTAAGACTTTCTTTATGGAAGGTTCCAAGACCGTCGCCGACTTCCTTGGAATGTAGTCGCGCGTGCGCGTTAATCGAATCCGGTTGCAAAGGGCATCGGGATTCCGGCAATCCGCATCCGTGAAGCACCCGGAGTTTGATTACAAAATGCCATTGCTGTCCAAATTAAAACGATAGGTGGGCGCACGAGCGGGCAAGAAGAAGGCTGAGGCTCCTAGTAGGCTGGATTGGGTTCCTGGAAGAACCAATTCAGCCGAAGGAGACTCAGCCTATGAATAAAGTATGCAGCATTTTCTCGCAGGTTTTGAAGTTGTTTTCGCGTGGTGAGTTTGAGAAAGCGGTGAAGGAGCACAAAGCCGAACGGCATGCCCCGGGGATTCACCAGTTGGGGCCAGTTCATGGCGATGCTGTTTTGCCAGCTGGGGCGGGCGCATTCGCTGCGTGAGATCTGCGGCGGGCTGGCCTGCTGCGAAGGGCAACTGAAACATCTGGGAGTGCCGGTGGCGCCGAAGATGTCCACATTGGCCTACGCCAACGAGCATCGGCCGTGGGAGTTGTACCAGACGGTATTTGAGCAAACGCTGTTCAAATGCCAGGAACTGGTCGAAAGCCAGGGCGGACGGAAGAAGTTCCGCTTCAAGAACAAACTGCTGAGTCTGGACGGGAGCATCATCGATCTGTCGGTGAGTATGTTCGACTGGGCCAAATACAAACGAACGCATCGGCTTGAAATCGTCAGGCTGGTCGCCTCGCTGGACCTTATCGAGTTGATAGCCCGCGTCATTCCGCGCATCGTCGGGAAAATCACGAAGACAATTCAGCGAATCGCCAAGGAAGCTCGCGGGCCGCACGATTCAGATTATATCCAACTGGATATAGCGTGCCGAACTATCGGCGACGCGCACTACCTGTGAGGGCCGCCGGACGAACTGCGGACAGGAGTACTGGAAAAATCGTCATTGGTCCGGCGCCGCCTGCGCTATGGCCAGGTCTCTATGGCGTGCGGATTATTCGCTACGGTAGGCCGACGGCATCGCAGCGGCCACAATCGCTCCCACCGAAACAAGAGCGCACAGCCCGACGAACCAATCTCCGAATCGTGTGTACATTGTGCGGTCGGCGACATAGTCGTATTGCACCCGCGCGGAAGCCTCCTGGTACTCCGGCAACGTCTTTGTGACGCGGCCCGCCGGATCGATCACTCCCGTAATGCCATTGTTCGTGGCCCGCACGATCCACCGATCGTTCTCCGCCGCCCGCATCCTCACGATGAGCAGATGCTGGTAGCGCGCCGCGGTCTTGCCAAACCAACTGTCGTTCGAGATATTGAACAGTACCTGCGCCCCGCCCGCGGCAAACTGTCGAATGTATGCCGGGAAGACCGATTCATAACAAATAAACGTGCCGATCTTATGCTGTCCCAGAGCTGAAACGACCACTCCGCGTCCAGGCACGAAATCTCCGGCCTCCGAGGAGACTTTCTGCGTCAACAGGCCCAATGGCCATGGCACAAATTCGCCGAACGGCACCAGGTTGACCTTGTCGTAGCGGCTGACGCGGTTACCCGATTTGTCGATCAGAAGAGCGGAGTTCAGCGGACCATTGCCCTCGTCGGAATTCGCGACCACCCCTGCCAGTACGCCGGATTGCGCCTGCTTCGCAATCGAGGTGATCAAAGAACGGAAAGAAGGGTCGAAATCGTAAAAAGGCGCGGGCACTTCGGGCCACACAATGATCTGCGTCGCCCCGTCTCGACCGGCCACGGAGAGCGAGAACAGGCTCATCTGGCGTTCCGTGCTGTCGAGCAGGTCCTGCGTCCAGACCGAATCGTCGTCGATATTTGGCTGCACGACAACCGCCCCTTCGCCGCCCTGCCGCGATGCCGGCAGATCCGGAAGAAGCATCAGGAACGGCAAGGCCAGCAGCCAAAACGCGGGATGTTTCTGCAGCTTCATCGCGAGTGCCGCGACGACCGCGGATATCAGCGCAAGGGAAAAAGACACGCCCCACACGCCTGTAACGGGCGCGAGCCGCAACGGCAGCGGCAAATCGCTCGCCGCGTTACCCAGACTCAACCACTGAAAACCGGTGTATGCGTGTGTCCATTCGAGCACAACCCACATGGCCGCTATAGCTGGTGCGGCGAACCATTTTCGAATCACCAAACCGGACAACGCCGCGAAAACGCCGGTCTGCACGGCCTTTGCCAGGCAAAACAAAGCAAAGCAAAACCACGCAACGCCGCCGCTCATGCCTCCATGATGCTCCAGCGTCCACTGGATCCAGCGGCACACGCCGAACCAATAGACGATTCCAGCCGCGTAGCCGAATGCGAATCGCCATCGCCAGCTATCCTCTCGGGCACAGGCGATCAGCACTGGCGCAAGCGCGACCGGTGCCAGCAGGACAAAACCGTAAGGAGGGAATAACAGAACCAGCAGACAAGCGGAACTCAGCGCAAGCAGCACATTGGCAGCCCGTGAACTGAAAAGAGCCTCGATCCGACTCACACGCGGGCT
Source organism: Bryobacterales bacterium (assembly GCA_003136575.1). Lineage (GTDB taxonomy): Bacteria > Acidobacteriota > Terriglobia > Bryobacterales > Bryobacteraceae > BOG-234. The sequence continues at coordinate 9,524 of PLEX01000198.1, forward strand.
GCCTGTTCGTTCACCAGATCGGCCATGTAGGAACTGCGCACCAGCGGGCCGCTGAAGACCATTTTGAATCCCATCGAGAGTCCCAGATCCCTGTATTCGTCGAACCGCTCCGGCGCGACGTATTCGGCGACCGCGAGGTTGCGGCGTGTCGGTTGCAGATACTGGCCGATGGTGGCGACATCCACATCCTGCTCTCTCAAATCGTGGAGAAGCTGCGTGACCTCATCCGGCGTTTCTCCGAGGCCGACCATGAAGCCGGATTTCGTCATCACCTCCGGCCGATGCCCCCGCGCGAAACGCAGCACTTCCAGAGACTGGCGGTAATCGGCCTGCGGGCGGACTCGCCGATAGAGGCGCGGCACCGTCTCCATATTGTGATTGAAGACGTGAGGCGCGGCGTCGAGCACGCGTGCAACCGCTTCCATGTTCCCGTCGAAATCGGGCGTCAGGACCTCGACGCGCGCGTCCGCCACAGTCAACCGGACCTCGCGTACAGTCTCCGCAAAATGAGCGGAGCCGCCGTCGGCAAGATCGTCTCGATTCACACTGGTGATCACCACATAGCGAAGTTTCATATCGGCGGCCATTCGCGCCACGTTCGCCGGCTCGTCCTGATTGAGACGCATATCGTGGATGCGCGGGTTTCCCTTCGGCACCGAGCAGAATCCGCAGCCGCGTGTGCAGAGATTGCCCAGAATCATGAAGGTCGCCGCGCCGCGATGGAAGCATTCGTGTATATTCGGGCAACGCGCCGATTCGCAAACCGTATGCAGATCGAGCGTCCGAAGACTGCGCTTTAGTGTGTTGAGCGATTCAAAGTGCGTCGCGCTGCGCCGCGCCCATTCCGGCAGCCTTGGCCGCGCGCCGGCACCCGGAGTAGTTGGTTTATCGATCTGAACGAGTGGCGTCACTTGTTTGCGCCGCTAATACTTCGTCACGTTGATGTTGTCGTAACCCAATCCCTTGAGCTTGGTCTTGGCATCCGACAGAGACAGGGTAGAGCGGTAGGGGCCGACAAGCACCCGATAAAGCGGCGGCTTGGGACTCTCGGCCAGAATCGCCGGCAATCCGCGTTCGCGAAGGACTTTCACGAGGACATCGGCGTTGGGCCTTGGTTCCGCGGCGACCTGCACGTAAGAGGCTCCTGGCGAAGGAACCGAGACCACCATAGACCCTGAATCCGGCGTGTTCCCTCTTGCGGGCACGGGCGGAGCGGCGGCCGGCGAAGCGAGGGCATTATGAACGGTTTGCGCCACCGTTGATTGCGCCGGGGCAGGCGCAGCATTGGTAACCTCGGGCGGTTGCGATCCACCTGCCGCCGGATTATCGGCGAGCCTGGGCTCCGGAGCCGGCAGCGAAGATCCCGTATCGCCGGACGCCGAAGTTGCCCCTGTCACTGTGGTCGCGGGCGGAGCCTTCGGCTCGTCCCTGGGGTCTTCCTTAGGCTCTGGGCGTTTGCCCTCAGTTGAGACAGGAGACGAGGCGTCGGCCACGGATGCCGCGTTCGACTTCGCCGAATTCCCTCCCACTACATAGCCCATGGCAAAAAACACGCCACACAGCAGCGTCGCCACAAAAAATATGGCCAGCAACTGCTTATTTCCGAGTACCAGTTCCTTCTCGCCGCCGTTTTCGCTCATATTCAGATTTTCGCTGCCTCGTCGCCGCCGGAAGTCTTATCGCTCACGCTATTCATCAGTTTATTGAACGACACCAACAGATCCACAGGCAGGGGAAAAACGATAGTCGTGTTCTTCTCCGCCCCGATCTCCACCAGTGTCTGTAAATAGCGTAACTGAATGGCTGCGGGCTGCTGCTGAATCACGTGCGCGGCCATCGCCAGTTTCTCCGACGCGGCATATTCGCCTTCGGCGTGAATGATCTTGGCGCGGCGCTCCCGCTCCGCCTCGGCCTGCTTCGCCAGAGCGCGGATCATCTGCTCGGCCAGGTCCACCTGCTTTACTTCCACCATCGATACTTTCACGCCCCACGGCGACGTGTGCTGGTCCAGAATGAAGCGAAGACGAACGTTCAACTCTTCCCGTTTGCTCAGCAGCTCGTCGAGTTCCACCTCTCCCAGCACGCTGCGCAGTGTGGTTTGGGCAAGCTGCGAAGTAGCGTAGAGGAAATTCGAGACTTCCACGACAGCGAGCCTCGGTTCCACCACGCGAAAATAAATGACGGCATTGACCTTCACGCTCACGTTATCCCGCGTCACCACGTCCTGCGGCGGCACTTCGATCGTGTCCACGCGCAGCGAAATCCGCACCATGCGGTCCAGCGGCACGAAGACCAGGATCACACCGGGCCCTTTAGCTTCCGGCAGCAAACGGCCCAAACGAAAAATGACGCCGCGCTCGTATTCGGCCAATATCTTGATGGAGGAGACGAGATAAATCACGACGATCAGAAGCACAACGAGTATCGGCATACACCTATTCTCCTTATTCGACAAGTCTCATTGAGGTGGGAGCGCTTCCACCTTCAACGTCAAACCGTCAACCGCGGTCACGCGGATGCGTTCGGCGGGGCCGATCCGGATGGACGATACCGCGTTCCAGTAATCTCCGCGCACCATGACGGTGCCTGACGGATTGATTTCGCCGACCGCCACGCCCGCGCATCCCGGCAGCGATTCAACGCCCGTTACTACTTTGTTTCGCCGCGCGCGCACGGCGATCGAAAGCAAAAAAGTCGTGATCAATGCGAAGGGAATCGTCAGGGCCAGCGCCATGCTGAACCGAATCCTCAGCGCGGGCTCGTTCGTGTCGATCAGCAGCAGCGCGCCGAGCAACAAAGCGATCGCGCCGCCCGCGGTCAGGATGCCGTGAGTCGCGAACTTGGCCTCCAGCGCAAAAAATACCAGGCCCAGAATCGCGAGCGATGCGCCGAGCCAGCCGATGGGAAACATTGCCAGCGCAGTGAGTCCGAGCAGCACGGAAATGGCTCCGAGCACGCCGGGCAACACCAGTCCGGGAGACGAAAACTCCGCATAGATACCCAATGCCCCGATCACGAGAAGCAGGAGAGCGATGTTGGGATCGGCGATCGCCGAAAGTATCCGCTCGCGGATACCCGGCTCGAAAATCTCGATATCGGTGCGAGGGAAATGCAGAGTTTGTTTGGATCCATCGAATCGGGTAATTTCGCGTCCATCCAGAGCGCGAAGCAGAGCGTACGGATCGGCGGCGACCAAATCGATCAGATGCCGATCCAGTGCCTCGCGGTCCGTATAGGAGACGCTCTCGCGAACGGTTTTCTCGGCGGCATCGACATTGCGCCCGCGATGCGAGGCAATCGTACGCATCAGCGCCGCTGTATCGTTTTCCACCTTTTGGTTCATGATCGGGTCGAGCGGTGTCCCCGTGGAGGATACCGGATGCGATGCGCCTGTGTTAGTGCCGGGCGCCATCGCGGCAACGTCGCCCGCTTCCAGCAGAAAAAATCCCGCCGACGCGGCGCGCGCGCCCGCGGGCCCGACCCACATGACAACCGGAATTCGCGAATGAAGGATCTGTTCCACAATTTCCCGCGTGGAATCGAGCAATCCGCCGGGTGTGCTGAGCCTGACAATTACCGCGTCGGCGTGTTGCGCCTCGGCCTGCGCCAGCGCGGAAGCAATGATTTCGACGGTAACCGGATGAACGATGCCCGTGACATCGACTTCAAGCACGCGCGCGGAGAGCGTACTCGAAAACAGCATGGCGAGAGTCAGCAATGGAACGCGCAAGCGTCTCTCACTATAGCGCCATTCGGCCTGGCGGCGCAGCCGGCACATTTATCGGCCACATAAAACGTTTCTTGGTGAAAATGTAATATAGACAGTTTATAATAGAAATTCACCGATTATGCCCACTAAGAAAACCGTAACAACAGAAAACGCAGCCGCGGAATCCACGCTCTCCGCAAAACCGAAATCCTCCCGAAAAAGCCCCGTTGTTGAAGTGGTATCCAAGCCGCGAGTCAAAACGGTGAAGCACAGCAAAGCGTCCGTTACGCCGATCATTGCGGAAGCAGCGCCCGTGGTTGTGGAAGCTACGCCCGAAGTGAATGCCCACGAAGCGATCGCCAAAATCGCTTACGGATATTGGGTCGCCCGCGGATATCAGCCGGGTTCTCCGGAACAGGACTGGCTGCGCGCAGAGCGAGAATATCTACTGGGGTAACTGTTGGACCCGGGCCACAAATGGCCCTAATATTTTCGCAAAACCGCGAGCAGTCGTCCGCGGATTTCCACTTGGTTCGCCGGAACGCGGATGGGACTCATGGTTTCATTGGCGGGCTGTAGTCGGACGATGTTCCCTTGCTCGCGGTAAATTCTCTTGAGCGTGGTTTCGCTGCCGCCAACCAGAGCCACGACGATCTGTCCGTCGCGCGCTTCCTGCGTGTTCTCGACCAGAATCATGTCGCCGTCGCAGATGTGATCGTCGATCATGGAATTCCCGCGAACGCGGAGAGCGTATGTCTCCTTGCGCCCGACGAAATCGGCAAAACTCAGCGAATCGGGGGCGTCGAACGCCTGTACCGGCTGGCCGGCGGCAATCGTGCCGTGGATCGGTACCTCAAGCGACGACTCAAACTTGTTGCGGCTCTGTTCCTGAACGTAACGCGGCGCAACCTCAACCGACCGGCTCTGGTTGGCGCCGCGCGACAGGTAATTCTTTTTCGCCAGGGCCGAAATATGCTTGTGGACCGTCGCTATCGACGATAATTTCAGGCCGCGGGCGATCTCTTCATAGCTGGGGTTGTAGCCGTTCTCCACCTGATAGCGGGCGATGAAATCGAGGACATCCTTTTGTCTGCGTGTCAATGCCATTTGACATTATCATAGGCGAACAAAAGGTGAAACGCAAGCGAAGATTTGATTTCGGTGCTGCCGGCCGGGGAAATCACCGCTACGACGCGAACAACGATACCGGAAAGAACCTTCTGTTGCATCGGCCTATGCCGTTGACACCGCCCGAGAACCTTGCAAGCGTGCCAATGCGGGCGACGGGCCGCAAAACCAACCGATTCGCGGCGCGCCGAACGGCCTTCGAAAGGCACAATGATATTCTGGTTACCCGAATGGCACAGCGGCGTGCGCTTCCTAAAATCTGCATCGCACTCGGACTTCCCGACGTTCCGCGGCTGCTCGAACAGGCCCGTCGCGAAGCGGATGCCGGCGAGAATTTTCTGGAATTCCGCATCGATTATCTGCCCGATCCCGCCGCGGGGGCCGAAGCGATTGCCACGTTTCTGCGCGAGCATCCGAACTGCACCATTCTCGCCACGTGCCGCCGCCACCAGAACCACGGCCGGTTCAACGGCAGCATCGACGATCAGTTGCGAATCCTTGAGCTCGCTATCCAGTGCGGCGCGCGCGCCATCGATATCGAGATCGAAACTGCCGAAGTTGTGCCTGCGCGCTGTGCCGAGTTGCGCGCCAAGGCCCATCTGATCGTTTCCTGGCATCACTTTGAAACCACTCCGCCGCTCGACCCCGTGTTGAAGCGCATGCGCAAGGTTCCCGCCGACGTCTACAAGCTGGTCAGCACGGCACGTAAACCAACCGACACGGGGCGAATTCTGGCCGCCAGCCGCCTCAGCCCGCGAATTCCGCTGGTTACGCTGGCGATGGGAGAAACGGGCTTTCCCACACGGGTAATCTCGCCGGCGTTCGGCACGATTTTTACTTACGCCGCGCCGGCTCATTTCCACGGCACGGCCGCCGGCCAGATCAATGCTCGCCAGCTGCGCTCCCTCTACCGCATCGACAAGTTCACAAAGGCCGCCAGGGTTTATGGCGTCGTGGCGGACCCGGTGGGCCATTCCGTGTCGCCGCACGTTCATAACCGGGCGTTCCAGTCGAAGCGAGTCGATGCCGTGTACGTCCCCCTGCTGGTAACACCGAATCAGCTTCGCGATTTCTTTCAGTTCGCCGAAGAGCTTCCCCTTTCGGGCTTCAGCGTCACTATTCCGCACAAGCGCAAAATCATGCGCTATCTCGATTACGTCGATCCTTTGGCCCGCCGAATCGGCGCGGTCAATACTGTGTGGCGCAAGGCGGGCAAATGGCGAGGGACTAATACGGATGCCGAGGCGGTGGCCCGGCCACTGGCGAAGATGATCGATCTGGCCAAAGCGACGGTGCTGATCGCAGGCAACGGCGGGGCGGCGCGAAGCGCCGCTTGCGCGCTCTCGGACGCCGGGGCGAAGATCGCCATCACCGGGCGAAATCCCGATCGGGTCCGCGCCTTTGCCCGTCCGCTGTCCGCCGAAAACCTGACGCTCGAACAGGCCTGCGCCCGGCACTTCGACGTCGTCGTCAACGCAACTTCCGTCGGGATGTCTCCGAACGTGAGCGAGTGCCTGTTCCCCGATTCGATTCCCGGAGACATCGTATTCGACCTCGTCTACAACCCGCTTGAAACCGAACTGATCCGCCGTGCACGCGCTCAGGGACGCCAGGTAGTGCCCGGTGTCAAAATGTTTATTGAGCAGGCCGTGAGGCAGTTTGAAATCTGGACGGGCGAATCGGCGCCGCGTGCCGCCATGGAAGCGGCCGCGCTCGACGCGCTCTCCGCAAAGTATTCCGAGCCGAAAAAGTGAAATTTACCAGAAGACAGGTAGTGGCGGCGGCAGCCGGATCGGTGGCTGCCGGATCGGTGGCAGCCGCGAACGCGTTTGCGCAATCTCCGCCCGGTGCGAGTGTGACCGCTTCCGACGCGGCGAAGCAGGCCCGTGACGCCGTCGCCCGCAACGCCGATACGCTCGCAAGGTTGGCAGTCCCGATTTCCACCGAACCCGCATTTCAGTTCAAAGCATGACCAACGACGTTTTCTTCGCTCCAATCACGGACCTTAACGCGCGATTGAAGGCGCGCGAATTCTCGGCCGTCGAGTTGGTGAAGGCCTTTGGCGCGCGCCTGGAATCGCTCGGTCCGCGTTACAACGCACTGGCCCTTCCGCTCGTAAAAATCGCGCTTGAAAGCGCGAAGGACGTCGACAAGGAACTGAAACGCGAACGCTATCGCGGCCCCTTGCAGGGCATTCCGTTCGGCGCCAAGGATCTGCTCTCCTTCGCGGGGCATCCGACCACGTGGGGCGCAAAGCCGTATGCGACGCAGGTGTTCGACGAAACGGCAACGGTGCTCCAAAAGCTCGACGACACTGGTTCCCTGCTGATTGGCAAGCTTTCCATGGTCGAACTCGCCGGAGGCGGCGGATACCGCCTCGCAGGCGCGTCGCTCACCGGACCGGGGCTGAACCCGTGGGACGTCACGCGTTGGTCCGGCGGATCTTCGAGCGGCCCCGCGAGCGCAGTCGCAGCAGGTCTGGTGTCGTACGCGCTCGGCTCTGAGACATCGGGATCGATCATTACGCCGGCCGCATTCTGTGGCGTTACGGGACTGCGGCCGACCTACGGCCTCGTGAGCCGCCATGGCGCCATGGCGCTCTCCTGGACGCTGGATAAAATCGGCCCGATCTGCCGCACCGCGGAGGACTGCGGCCACGTTCTCCAGGCCATTTCAGGCGGCGACTCGGACGATCCGGGTTCGGCGGGCAAGAGCTACTATTACGCGCCTCAGTTTGCGAAGAAGCCGAGCGAGATGAAGATCGGTTTCGCGGCGGCAGATATCGAATGGGCCGATCCGGAGCTGCGCCCGGTCCTCGAAGCGGCGATGAAAACGCTCGGCGAGACGGGCGCGAATCTGGTCGAGGTAAAGCTCCCGGACTATCCGTGGGGCGCGATTATCAGCACTGTTATCGGTGCCGAGGGCGCTTCCGCCTTTGAGTCTCTGATCACGAGCGGTAAGGTCGACGAATTGGCCGATCCGAGCCAGGCCGAAGGGTTGAAGGCAAACCTGGCGATCTCCGCCGCTCAGTATTTGAAAGCGATGCGCGCGCGAACGCTGATTAAGAGCGGTTTTCGGGAGATCTTTGAAAACGTCGATCTGCTCGTCGCGCCCGCGCGCTACGGGATCGCGCCGAAGGTGAGCGAGCCGCTGGACGCATCGCCAAACAACCGCGCAAACCCTTCCACGCCCGGTATGCATTCCCTGATACCCGCGTCGAATCTCGCCGGACTGCCCGCCATTTCGTTTCCCTGTGGTTTCGCTTCGGGCATGCCGGTCGGCCTGCAACTGGTCGGTCCGGCCTTCCGCGAGAATGTGCTGCTGGCGGTAGCGAACGCATTCCAGGGCCGGACGGACTGGCACAAGCGGCACCCGACCGTCGCCGGTTAGAGCGCACCGCATGACGCTCGCGCCAGACGCCCTCAGCCTTTGCATGATCGTACGGAACGAGGAGCGCCAGCTTCAGGCTTGTCTCGATTCTGTGAGCGGGCTGGTGGGCGAGATCGTCCTGGTCGATACCGGTTCCACGGACGGAACGGGAGAAATCGCCGCGCACAACGGGGCGAAATGGATTCCGTTCGATTTCACTTTCGTCGACTTCGCGGCTGCGCGCAACCATGGGCTGGCTCACGCGACCGGCAGGTGGATTCTGGCGCTCGACGCCGACGAGACGCTCGACCGGGCGGGAATTCCCCTGATCGAGGCGTTGGTCGTTCGCAACGAAAATGCGGGGTATTACGTCGAGCGCCACAATCGTTCCGGTCAGACGTCGACGACCGACTACGCTGTGCGCCTCTTTCCCAACCGGACGGAACATCGCTATCGAGGCCGGGTGCACGAGACGGTGGACGCCTCGATTCTCGCACTGGGGGGACGCCTTCGCAAGACTGAAATCCGGATCGACCACAACTTCTCTTCCGACCCCGAATCGCGCCGGAGCAGAAACCGCTGGTATATCGAAATCCTGATGGAGGAAATAGCGGCGGATCCAACCGACGACACGCGCCTCGACTTCCTTGCCGCCGAATATCATCAGCTGGAAATGTTCACTGAAGCGGCGGAGATTGCCGAGCGCATTGTAGTGGCGCGGCCGGAAGATCCCCGCGCCCACCTGAACGCCGGCATCTATCACCTGATGTACAAACCCGATATGGCGCAGGCGCACAAGGATTTCACGCGAGCGCTGGAACTGAAGCCGGGCTACGCAGAGGCCGCGTCTTTCCTGGAAACGCTAACCGCGCGCGAAAAGGAGGATGGGGCGGAGCCGGGATTTACGGGGCAGGCACGCGGGCCTACGTTTCGCGGTTGAACTTGAGGCTGGAGTGCAATGGCTCCGACTGATGATCGGCGAACGTCGGGCGGCGTTTGCCGGTGTGCCGTGGCTCGCTGGCGTCAGGTGACGCTTGTTTCGCCTGGCACCGACTCGGATGGCTCGTTTGCCAGGGGTCCCGCTTCCGTTTGCATATAGGGGTCGCCGAAGCGGCAGTGCCACACTGCGCCCGACGCATACGGCATGAATCCACATGTTGGCGTAGGTCAGATCGATAAGAACATTCCCGCTCTGTTTTTTTCGGCAGAGGATCGGGGCTCCAGCCCTACCTTCGCGTTCCTGAACGAATAAAGAGCCAACGGTGAAAGGCCTCGCTCTGTCGTTTGCCGCCGGATACATGCACCTGCGGAAGATTCAGCGGATACTCACGAACGACTGGCATCTCGCTCAGGAAGGATTTGCGCGGGTCCTGAACAGGAACGCGTAAGGCAATGCGCGTCCCACTGGTCTCTGCTGCACCGGGCGCGAAGCCGGTTTCACAAGCTCGTCCAACCAGTTCAGGACCACATTGAGCTACGTGGCCCGCTGATCGGGTAATTCCACTGGCCTCTCCACAATGAAGTGCTGTCCATCGGGGTGATATCGTAGCTGCGCAGCGGCGTCGTCGCAGACCACGACCTTTCAAACTGCGCCCGCGGCGCGCCGGCCTGGAACGATGCGCACGGGGTGTTTGCGCCGGAAGTGGTTTACTGGACTGACATACCCGACGCCTGGATCAGGGACCGGAGCGTTCCGGGCGCGAACTCACGATGCAGGGGCACCGACAAACTTCACCGAATGGTTACAGCGTAATAATCTCAGCTGTCGGATCCAGACGCCGCAGATCACCAGGATCGCTCGTAACTATGATGTCTTGCCGCTCCATGGCGACTATAACGACCGACCCGTCGATAACATCCGGGGCGCTCGCGGCACGGCAGAGTTCTCCGCAGGAACGGGCAGGGTGCTCGTCAAGAGGAACAATCCCGACTTCCTCGCTCCGCAAAAACCGCGCTAAGGTGACCTGAACGCGACCGTTGCGCCATGCTTGCCCCACGACACCAACAGGCACACGGAAATGCCGGCCTTGCGTCAACGCCCGGTCGAGCAACGCGATCATCCGCTTATCGCCGCGCTCCAGGGCGATCAGCGCACCGGTATCCAGAACTATCCCCGGCCTTGTTCGAGTGCGCGTTCTGCCCACTTGATGTCCTTGCGAGACGGCGCGCCATGTTGCGCGATCAAGTCCCGCAGCACGTCCCGCAGAGACTCGCGTCTCTCCTGCTCCGCCAACGCCCTGGCTATGTAACCAGAAACCGAAGCGGCTCGTCCGGCCCGGACTTCCCGGTGAGCCCGCGCGATCTGATCTTTGGGCAGACTGATCGCGATCTTCGATTTGGTCATACCAGGATCATACCGCGACGATTCGTGCTGAGAGCCGCGGGGCGCTTAATCAACGGTCCCTGGGAAGTTGCCTGATAACCCGGCGCGGCGGTGCCGCTCGCTCACGCATCGCGGCTCGGAAGGTTAGTGGAATCCGCAGCCAGTTTCGAACCGTGAGCAACAGGGAGCAGCAGAAGGACTTCAACGCGACGAAATTCCGCGCCGCTCGGAGAGTGGCCCGGCCCGTGCGCCGTCGAATGATCCGCAGTTTCGGCGTCCGGCTCGCCAGCTATCCTCACCTTTTCGGCGAGATAATCGGCGTTCTCCCCGCCTTCTGCAGCAGCGAGACCATCAGGTCCACCGCCGTATCGATCGGCAAACCGTTGGCAATCTGGATCGCCGTCCTGCCCTGCGCGTTCTTTACGTCCATATCGACGCCTTTGTCCGCCAAAAACTGAATTACTTCGCAGACGTTCTTCTGCGGCACCAGGTTCCCCGTTCCCGTGACCGACATATGCACCGCGTTATTCCCCGTTTTGTTCGTCGCCGTGGCGGTCGTGGGATCCAGTTCATAGGCGTATTTGACGACCTCCACGTGCCCGCTCCCCGCAGCCGCCATCAGCAACGTCGTATCGTCCTGCGCTTTGAGCTTCGGGTCGGCACCCGCCGCAACCAGCGCCTTCATGGCCTCCAGTCGCCCGGCCTTCGCCGCGATCAATAAAGGAGTCTGCTCGCCGGAAGGCCCGCCCCGGCCGCCTCCGCCACCACCCGCGCCCCGTCCCCCGGCCGCTATGTTAGCCGTCCGCGCGTTGGGATCGGCGCCTTTGGCCAGCAGCGCCTTTACGATCTCGACATTCCCCGCCAGCGCCGCCGCGTGCAGCGGCGTGGTGCCGGATTTATCCGCCACCTTGGGCATCGCGCCCTGATTGAGAAGCTCAACCGCCGCGTCCGTCTGGCCCAGATTCGTGGCGATCATCAGCGGCGTGTTCCCGTCCGGCAGCGCCTTATTGACGTCCGAGCCAGCGGCGATCAGCAATTTCACCGTGGCGGCATCGCCCTTCTCCACGCCAAACATCAGGGGAGTGAAGCTTCCTTTCGACGCCACGTTCACGTCGGCGCCATGTTCAATCAGCAGCTTCACCACGTTGGCGCGCCCCTGCGCCGCCGCCCACATCAGCGCGTTCTGGCCTTTCGTCTGATCCGCGGCCGCAACGTCCGCGCCATGCGCCAACAACTGCTTCACCGCTTCGGTCTTCCCGTTGCCTGCGCAAATCATCAGGGCGGTTTCGCCATTCCAGCGCGCGGCCTTCGCGTTCGCGCCGGCGTCCAGAAGCTTGAGCACGAGTGTCGCGTCGCCGTTGGTGCAAGCCAGCGTCAGCGGGGTTTCGCCGTAGTCGTTTGCGATGTCGGGTTTGGCGCCCGCGACGAGGAGCAGTTGCGCCATCTCGTCGTCGGCGTGTTCGGCAGCCCATGCCAGAGCGGTCGCGCCACCCGGCTGGCTCACATTCACGTCGGCCTTTTCCTTAATCAACGCGGCCACGGCCTTCTTATCGCCCACTTTGGCGGCGTCTACAATCCGCAGATCGGGGCCGGTGGGCGATGCCGCGGTCAAAGCCGAAACAAACGCTGCTAGAGCCAAGCTGATCCATCCGGCGCGCCGGAATCCGATTGCTTTTGCATGGTGGGTCATGAGAATAGCTCCGGTGTGAGTTGCGAATCCCGGATTCATGATATCGTAATTGGGGACAAAATTCCGGTCGGGATGGTCTAAAGTAGTAACAGGTCACAATGCGGCTCTCCTTTTCGTCTTCGCGTATACTTCCCGGCGTCGGTCTGATTGTGGCTTTAGCCGCGATTACGCAGCTTCCGTCGGCCGCTGCGCCGCAGAAGGCCTCGGCGACCGCAGCCCCTGCCGACGCGACGCAGCAACAGGCGCTGGTCGATCAGTACTGTGTGATGTGCCACAGCGAGGCGCTGAAGACCGCAGGCGTGGTTCTCGAAGGCCTCCACATCGACCATGTGGGCGATAACACGGCAACATGGGAAAAGGTTCTGCGCAAGTTCGGCACCGGCCAGATGCCGCCGCCCGGCCTGCCCAGGCCCGAGCCGGAAGTCGCGGCAAACTTCACCAACTGGCTGGAAAAGCAGCTGAACGCCAACGCGGTCGCTCATCCGAATCCCGGAGCGCCCGCCATCCATCGCCTGAACCGGCTGGAATACGGGAATACGATTCGCGACCTGCTCGGCCTCGAAGTCGATGTGAACACGATGCTGCCCGGCGACGATTCCGGTTACGGTTTCGATAATATCGGGGATGTTTTGTCGGTTTCGCCCGTGCTGCTCGAAAAGTACTTGTCGGCAGCGCGCAGGATAGCCCGCACTGCCGTGGGCGCGATGGACATCCCGGCTGAAGAATCGGAATTCGTCGTCCCGTTCGGCACGCCAAATGACGTGCGCGTCAGCGAGGATCTGCCGCTCGGGTCGCGCGGCGGTTACGCCGTTCACTATAATTTCCCGGTTGACGCCGAGTACATCATTCGCGTCACGATGGCCAACGGCGGCGATCGAGGCGCAAAGATCGATACGCGCATTCCGGTCAAGGCGGGTCCGCAGGTCATCGGCGTGTCTTACGGAAAGGAGTCGCCCATGCCGGAACAGACCGGTGGCGCTCCGGGCCGCGGCGGAGCGGGTGGAGCGGGTGCTGGTCCTGGCGGTGCGCCGCCAAAGCTTGACCTGCGGATGAACGACGTTCGGGTGAAGCTGCTCGATCCGGTCGCCGGCGGGTCGCGCAACGTCTTCAGCCTGTCGGTGATCGGACCTTATAATCCGACCGGACCAGGTGTGACGCCGAGCCGCAAGAAAATCTTCGTTTGTACTCCGGCCGCTGCCGGGCAGGAAGAAGCCTGCGCCCGGCAGATCCTGACGAACCTGGCGCACCACGCTTATCGCCGCGCCGTAACGGCGGCGGACGTTTCACCGCTCATGGGCTTTTATCAGCGGGCGCGACAGGTTGGCGGACCGGCGGGGAGTTTCGATAAGGGCATTGAATCGGCGTTGCGCGCCATGCTGGTGTCGCCGAATTTCCTGTTCCGCGAGGAGCGCGATCCCGAAGGCGCCAAACCCGGCTCCATTTATAAGCTCACGGATTACGAACTCGCTTCGCGCCTTTCGTATTTCCTCTGGAGCAGCATGCCGGACGACGAACTGCTGGATCTGGCGCAGAAGGGCCGTTTGAAGGATCCCGCCGTTCTCGATCAGCAGATGCATCGCATGCTAGCCGATACGAAATCCGCTTCGCTTGTGACGAGTTTCGCCGGACAATGGCTCTTCCTGCGAAATGTAGAGTCCGACAAGAAGGACAAGGATGTTTTCCCGGATTACGACCAGAGCCTGCGAAACGCCTTCAAGACCGAAACCGAGATGTTCTTTGGCAGCGTCCTGCGGGACGATGGCAGCGTTCTCGATCTGCTCCGGGCGAATTATACCTATCTGAACGACCGCCTCGCGAAACACTACGGCATCCCGGACGTTTACGGGCCGGCATTCCGTAAGGTGATCCTGGACGACCCGAACCGCCGCGGGCTACTGGGGCAGGGAAGCCTGCTTACCGTGACTTCCTATCCAAACCGGACGTCGGTGGTGCAGCGCGGCAAGTGGATTCTGGAGAACCTGCTTGGAGCGCCGCCACCGCCTCCTCCGCCCGACGTTCCCGCGCTGAAGCCGCACGGCTCGAACGGCAGCATGACGCTGCGCCAGGCGATGGAGCAGCACCGCGCCAACCCGACCTGCGCCGTCTGCCACTCGCGAATGGACCCGATCGGGTTTGCGCTTGAAAACTTCAACGGGATCGGCAAATGGCGGGTGATCGACGATACGGGAGCCAAAATCGACTCTTCCGGCGTGCTTCCTGACGGGGCGACGTTTAACGGTCCCGCAGGTCTTACAAAATTGTTGTTAACCGACAGGAAGACGGATTTCGTCACTACATTTACAAGGAAGCTGATGACGTATTCGCTGGGGCGCGGCGTCGAGTCTTACGACGAACCCGTCGTGCGGTCCATTGTGCGCGATGCCGCGAAGGACGATTATCGGATGTCGTCGATTATTGCCGGCATCGTCCACAGCGCTCCGTTTCAGATGAGACGGGCCGCCGACAGTAAGGATTGACGGTCGGGATCAGGTAAAATAAGGCAGCTGGATAAAGGGAGCTGGAACGTATGTATCTCACAAAGAAAGCAATTGCCCGCCGGTCGTTTCTGAAAGGCGTGGGCGCTACCATGGCCCTTCCGCTTCTGGACGCCATGGTTCCCGCGATGATGACGGCTGCGGAGATCGCTTCCACGAAATCTCCGGTCCGCCTCGGCTTCGCTTACGTCCCGAACGGCATCATCAATCTGAAGGGCGAATGGAAGCCGGCCACAACGGGCGCGGGCTTCGAGTTCGCCTCTACCATGAGGGCGCTTGAACCCTATCGCGAGCGGCTGCTGGTGATCAGCGGCCTGATGCAGAACGGCGGCCGCGCGTTGCAGGATGGCGCAGGCGATCATGCGCGCGCGGGAGCAAGCTGGCTGACCGGCGTACATCCGAAAAAGACCGAAGGCGCGGATATTCATTGCGGCATTTCGGCCGATCAGATCGCGGCGAAAGAACTCGGCAAACTGACGCAGATCGCTTCGCTCGAACTCGGGCTTGAAGCGGCGGGTCTTGCGGGCGGCTGCGATTCAGGTTACAGCTGTGCTTACACGAACACCGTGTCGTGGCGTTCGCCGACCACGCCGCTGCCGGTCGACGTGAATCCCCGCTCGGTCTTTGAACGGCTCTTTGGCGATGGACAGAGCACGGACCCGAAGGCGCGGCTGGCGCGCATGAAGGAAGACAGCAGCATCCTTGATTTCATGATGGAAGACGTTTCCCGCATGAAGACCGGCCTCGGGTCGCGCGACAAGAGCAAGCTGACCGAGTACCTCGATGCGATTCGCGATATTGAGCGCCGCATCCAACTGGCCGAGGCGCAGAGCGCAAACTTCAAGATGCCGTTGATGGACAAGCCGGTGGGCATCCCGGACGATTTCGACGAGCACGCCAAACTGATGATCGATCTGCAGGTGATCGCGTTCCAGGCGGATCTGACCCGCGTCGGCACTCTGATGATCGCGCGCGAAGGCAGCAACCGGAGCTACAAGCAGGTCGGCGTTCCCGACGGGCACCACTCCGTCACGCATCACCAGAACGATCCCGAGAAGATCGCCAAGACGATCAAGATCAACGAAGTGCATGTGAAGACCTTCGCGTACTACGTAGAGAAGATGAAGAACACGCCGGATGGCGATGGCAGCCTGCTCGATCACTCGCTGCTGCTGTATGGCAGCAGCATCAACGATGGCAACCGCCACACGCACGACGACCTGCCGCTTGTGCTGGTCGGCGGCGGCAACGGACAAGTCAAAGGTGGTCGCCACGTCGCCTATCCCGGGGAAACGCCGATGAACAATCTGCTGTTGACGATGCTGGATAAGGCCGGAGTCAAGACCGACAATTTCGGCGACAGCACGGGCGAAGCCGAACATCTGTCGGACGTGTAAGGCTGGTGCAGAGCCGGCAAGATGCCATCCGATACTGAGATCGCGCCTTCAGGACTACCGCCGCAGGATACAAAGGGAAAGCTTTGGGCCGACACTTATAACAGCGTGCTCTATCCCGTGTGGATGGAGGAACTCGTAAGCGGATGGCTGCTGAGCGTCTGGAGCCGTATCAATTTCGGCGGATCGCTGGTTGTCGCGGTGACGTCGACCGGTTCGGCCACGGCGGTCTGGCTGCAAAAATTCGACGCCATTTGGAAGGGCATTGCGTTAGTTGCAGCGTTCAGTTCAATTTTTCTCACGGTCGCGACCGTTGCTCAACGCGTCAAAGACCAGGGCAAGTTTTATTCCCAATTTAAGGAGCTTCGGCTGAGAGTCGTGGCTTTCCGTCTGGACATAAATACCATGGAACTCAGTGAGGGGCGGAAGAAGTTTCGGGAACTGCGCGACGAAGGGAACAAGCTGATATCGGACGCGCCGCCCGATATTGCCCTGACCAAAGGGCGCAAATTGAAGATACAGGAAGAACTGGATTCTATACTAAAGAGAGAAGGGTATCTGCTATGAACGAAAAGCACAGAAAGTCCAGCATTGTCCGCCCTGCCCCCAAGCCGAATCCCGCGCCACCGAAAATAATGGCCTGAGACGGCGTTTCCAGTGCACGAAGGCTACGGGGCAGGCGGGGTGAGCGCAGTTTCCGCGTATGCTCTCTCGGTCTATGCGCTCTCGGCCTACCTCGCTGGTGGTTCCACCACGCGATATGCCCGTGCCCTTTGCGGGCGACCATGTGCGCGCTGGTCGATTGCGGCATTTATGCACTTTCGGACCCTCCAGGGCCTCAGCGTTCGGCACTTGAAGAGCCAAACTCCCGGAGCACGCGAATCGTATCGTCGTCGTGGGAGTTGATCGAAAACTCCGAACCGGCAATCGTGATTTTTGTGGTGTAGACGCACGCGGTGATGCCTGCGGCGACGAAACCGACGCACCAGACGCACAATAACGCCTGCTTTGTGCGCCGAAAATGAATATCCCCGAAGGCCAGAGCCGCATACGCGAAGAGCAGAAATACGACAGGGAGCCAGATCCGCGCATCACCGTAATACCAGGCGGCGACCGTTGCCGCATAGGCCGGCAGATAGACACCTATCGCTCCCGGGTTGCGGCGGCGCTTCCACATTCCAAACAGCACGAGAACGAGCAAAATCGCCCCTGCCACGGGAAATGCGACCGTTGCCGGCGACGGGGCTCTGGATTTGGGCACATTGAGCGCAATTTCCCCCAGTTCGCTCAAATGCCCCGGCATGAAGGCGAACAGAACTGCCCAGTGACCTCGGATTGAAGACTGATAGTCGTACCATCGCATCCACTCCCTGAAATATACCGTCTGGCTGAGAAACCAGGCTGCTATCGCCATCGCCACCGCGGCGAGCGCGCAGCGGAGCACGCCCCGTAAACGCGTGGACGCTGCGATTCGAGCGGGCGCCGAGACTCCTGCCCAAAGCAGCACCGGGATGAGGGCAATTCCAACGGTTCGGAGCATAATCGCAGCCAACGCCGCCAGTGCTGCCAGCGCCCATAGACGCCAGCGCCAGGCTCCCCTCCGCTGTTCCGCGTATGTGAGGGCGAGCAGACAAAGCATTGACGAGGCGAAATATGCAGTCTCGCTCTCCGCGGTGAACGTATGCTTGAGATAGAGGTAGCTCAATTCGGTGAAACAACACAGCAGCGCCGAAATCCAGGGCTGGAACGAGAAGCCCCGAAGTCCCACCTGATACGCTGCGAGCAGACCGATCCCCAACATCGCACAGTTCAGTGCGACAAATGAAGAAGCCGTCGCAAATCTGAAGTGAATGAGAACGGCGAGCAACGCGGGGTATCCAGGCGGAAAGGGCGTTGGCTCCCCTGGATAGACGAAGCCTTGGCCATGCGCGGCGGAATCGGCGATCGTCAGATACTTCACCGCATCCGTATTCAGGCGTAAGGGGCCGCCGATCTGTACCGGATATACGAGGAAGAGAATAACGGCCGCGGAAGTCGCAATTCGAAGGCGAGCGTCCGCTCCGGGAGGGCTGACCTTCGAACGCAACTGCGCGAAGCTCCGGGTGGCTGCCATCATGCGCGGCGGTCCTCGGGGGAAGGTCTGGTCATGGGGCGGGCGACTTCCATCATCGCCAAATTGCGCGCCAAAAGCTACGTTGGAGGGATCAAGGTTCGCAAAGCGATTGCCCGTAGCCAGGCCACGGGCCACCTTGTCAGCAGGCGGACGAGGGCGTCCGCCGCGGTTCCGGGGAACCGCCCCACCACTAATGCGCCGAGATTCAGGCTTTGAATCCGCTCATAAACATGACGAGCGCATAAACCACCGGTATCGAGAACAGCGAACTGTCCAGCCGGTCGAGCATACCGCCATGGCCGGGGAGCATCGTGCCGCTGTCCTTCACCCCTGCGCCGCGTTTCAGCGCCGATTCCGCAAGGTCCCCGAGTTGCCCCGCGGCGTTAGCCACCAGAGCGATCAAAGCTGCGATCCACACGGGCGTCCCGGTGATTGCCAGAGGAACGTAGACAACGCCAAAGATCAGGCTGGTACAAGCCGACGCCACCGAACCCTCCCAGGATTTTCCCGGACTGATGCGCGGCGCGAGCTTGTGCCTTCCGAACTTTCGTCCAACGTAGTACGCGCCCGTATCGCCGATCCAGTTCACCATCAAGGCGAACATCAGCCAGTGTCGTCCGGCCGTCAGATGCCAGAGACCCGGCGAGTTCACGTCCGTAGCCAGCTGGATCGCAGTCTTCCACGATCCAAAAATATAGGCGACGCCCATAACCAGCGCGGCCGCCCGTGCGGCGCCTTTGGTTAAATCTTCGGACGACAATGTGAGAGACAGCGCTGCCAGCGCGGTCAGAAACACGATCAGTGCCGCCTGACTGAGCGGCGCGATGAGAATCAGCAGACCAGCGGCATAGCCCGGCGCAGCCCAGGCATCGGTGATGCGCGCATATTCCCGGTAGCAGAGGACGGAGAACATCGCCACCGCGGCCACCAGAAACTGCGGCGGCGAAAACAGAACCGAGTAGACTGCGACCGGTACTAGGACCAGTGCGGTGAGAACTCGCTTCATTTCAGAGAAACGGTGCTGAACGATGCCGCAAGTTCGCCGATATCGCCGCCATTCGCCGTCACGCGGCCCGGTTCGACGGACAACGTTGGGGCGGGCGGAGAGTTGAGCCCGCCGAACCGCCGGTCCCGGCGTTGAAATTCGATCACGGCTTTCAGCAACTCGGCTCGGTCGAAATCCGGCCAGTAGGTGTTGGTGACGTACAGCTCGGCGTAAGCGATCTGCCACAACAGAAAATTGCTGATTCGCATTTCGCCCGAGGTGCGGATCAGCAGGTCGGGATCGGGCAAACCCGCGGTTGCGAGGCGGCGCTCGATCATTCCTTCATCCACTACCAGGCTTGAAAGACGGCCTTCGATGCGGGCTTCGTCGATGATGGTGTTTACCGCGTCCACCAGTTCGTTGCGCGCGCTGTAGTTGATGGCGAGGTTGAGGCGCATGCCGGTGCAGTGAGCCGTGGCGCGCTCGGCTTCGCGGAGCACCTCGTACGCGCCGGCGGGCAGGGCTTCCACGCGCCCGCTCGATTGCAGCCGGATATTATTGCGTTGCAAATCTTCGATTTCGCGGCGCAGATAGATGCGCAGCAGACGCCACAACATATCGACTTCGGCCCGGGGGCGTTTCCAGTTTTCGGCGGAAAACGCGTACAGCGTCAAAGCGCGGACTCCGATATGCGAACAATCCTCCACCACCGAACGAACGCGGCTTACGCCGGCGCGGTGGCCGGCAAAGCGAGGCAGTCCACGGCTTTTCGCCCAACGCCCGTTGCCGTCCATAATGATGGCGATGTGGGCGGGAATACGTTCGGGGTCGATTGCCAGCGCCAGGGCCCGGTCGGCACCCTCGGGAGCAAGCGCGTCAAGGAAACTCATCGGCTGTTCACCATGGTACACCGTGGCGCAAAGCTCTGACGAATACAAAGTGCCTCGCGGGGCGCACGTCGTGGACGCGCTATGCGGCGTGCAGTTGCGCTGAATCGTTTGCCGCTCGCGCGCTGCCGCCCTTGCGCTTTCGCGGACTACGCCGCGACGCGCTTCGACGGGGATTCGCAACTGCCCGCGGCTGGAAATGAATCGAAGTGGGCCAACCGCCTTAATGGGCGGGCAGCGACCAGATATCGAGCACGCCGCTCGTAGGATGGTCGTTGGCGTTCCCCTCGGTCAGCGCAATTCGGCCATCAGTGACCACCGGGGTGCCCCAGTGACCGGTGCAAGTGGCCAGTTCGCCGACTTGTTCGCCGGTCTCGGCTTGTAAACGCGCAGGCCGCCCCGGTTGCCATCGTAGGCGTAGAGCAGTCCGCCGACCAACACTGGCACCGTGGCGGGGTTATCGTTCTTCCAGACCGGGGTCAACTCGCGATCCTTGTATCTCCAGGCTGCGATTCCACCACCCGGGCCGCGCCACTTCGTGGCCGCGATGTACAGCCAAGTGGTGCCGTTGTGCGTCCACTTCGCCAGTGAGTTGTTGATAAACGACGTGCCCTGCCCGGTCACCGTCTGGAGTTCGCGGCCGAGGTGCGGCTATCGCAGGCATCATAAGCTCCAAATCATCGCAACTCTTGCTGTCGCGGCAAATACATCCGTATCTTCTGCCGACCGCGCAGATCCCGGCATTCTTATTGAGGATATTGCCGGAGCGGTCGTAGCGGGACCTCGACGATTCGGCGTCGCAAATTCCGAAACAACGGTCTCCAAAGCCGGTCGCTGCTTTCCAGTTCGAGTCGTGAATGATGAAAGACATTGTCATCCGTAACGGGTGTTCGCCTTCTGAAACCGAGTACTAAGCTGTACAGTTGTGTTTGAACATGGCCGCTCAGGACAAACCGCGCTTTGTGCCGGGGAGCCGCGTCACGCTTGCCGCGGGATTTGGTGGCCTGCTGATCGTCGTGGCGCTCGCCGGAATGGATGCCCTGCGGGTGCTTCGGGAAATCAGGGTGGAAGACGAGCGGATTCGCACGCAGTTTCTGCTCCGCAATCATCTGCTCAACGATCTCCGCTCCAAACTCTATCTCTCCGGCACATACGTGCGCGACTATCTTCTCGACCCCGATGCCGCAAGGGCAGACGAGTACCGGGCGAGCCTCGAGCAGGTTCGCACCGAAATGGACGCCGCGCTGTCCTCGAACGGAAGCCAGGCAGGCGAAGAAGAGCCGCTTTCTCCGGGGGAAGCCGCGCAGAATGCCGCGCTTAAGGCGGAACTGGCCGGCTATTGGGAAACGATCGGTCCGATTCTCGTCTGGAATGCCGATAAGCGTCATCGCGACGGCTACACTTTTCTGCGGGACGCGGTTTTCCCCCGACGCACCGCCATGCTCGATATTGCGGGTCGAATCGCGGATATCAACGAGCAGCAGCTAAACGCCGGTAAGCGGCGTGTCGTCGTGCTGATGGCGGCGTTCCAGACGAGGCTCGCCCTCAGCCTGCTGGCGACGCTGGCGCTTGGTTTGGGAACGGCCGCTTTCAGCGCCGGAAAGATCCTGAAGCTGGAGAGCCACGCTCAAACGCGTTATCGGGAGGTTGCCGAAGCGCGCGCGCAGCTGACCAGTCTTTCCGCGCGGCTGGTCGAGGTTCAGGAGTGGGAGAGGCGAGCTCTTTCGCGGGAATTACATGACGAAGTCGGGCAGACGCTCTCCGCCGCGCTCGTCGAATTGCGCAATTTATCGGACGGCCTCGATTCAAAGCCGCCGGATTCGTCCCGGAGCCGTATTGAAGCGATTCGCGGCCTGGTGGAGAACACCGTCCGCGCTATTCGCAACATGGCGCTTCTGCTGCGGCCTTCCATGCTGGACGATCTGGGGCTGGTTCCCGCCCTGCGATGGCAGGCGCGCGAGGTCTCCAAACTGACGGGGATGGAAGTGACTGTTTCCGCGGATTCCGTCTCCGACGACTTGCCCGACGAGTACAAGACGTGCATCTATCGCGTGGTGCAGGAAGCTCTGCACAACTGTTCCAGCCACTCGTATGCGTCGCGAATCGTAGTCGCGGTCAGCCAGGAGCCCGACGCGCTCAGTTTCTCCATTCAGGACGATGGGCGGGGTTTCGACACAGCGCGATCGAAGGGGTTGGGACTGATCGGAATCGAAGAGCGCGTGGCTCATCTGGGCGGAAATTTCCGTGTCGATTCGGCCGCCGGACGGGGCACAAAGCTCTCGGTGGTCCTGCCGTTCGATGCGGGCCGGAGGGAACTCCCGGCCACGTGAAACGTGAACGGGTTTGGGAGGGGAAAGTCGCGCTTCCGCAAGGGCGCGGGTTTTAAGAGGTGATAGGCTGATGGTTGGTGACAGACGAAAAACGCCGCGAAATTCTTTTAGCTCTACAGAATAGAGGTGCGCCTGGGCCGTGTGCAACGTGCGGTTTTCAAGGGCGAATCGTTAAATCGGCATATGGGGCTACGATATTCTCAGAAACCCCAAAGTTCCCTTTTCAGATCGGCCCGGCTCCTGCGCAGCACCCAGGAGTTATTACGTGCGCCCTGGTTGAGTGTCCGAAGTGCGGTTTCTTCGCGACACACAACATGGCGACATTGGGCGTTGAGGCGCTGCAGGACTGTCATTTGCAGCGGTGAAACCGGCCGGTGAAGCGGATTCGCATACTGCTGGCGGACGATCATAACGTGATGCGTCGCGGTCTCCGTTTACTGCTCGAAAGTCAGCCGGAGTTTGAAGTGGTCGCCGAGGCGGCCAACGGAATTCAGGCGGTCGAGCTGGCTATCAAAACGGCGCCAGATGTCGCGGTTCTGGACATCTCGATGCCGCACCTGAGCGGTATCGAGGCGGCGCAGCGAATCGCCGAGTCGCTCCCTGGCACGGCAATCGTCGTTCTGAGTATGCACGCCGACGAGAGCTATGTTCTCCGCGCGCTTAGGGCCGGCGCGAAGGGCTATCTGGTTAAAAACTCCGCCGAGGGCGACCTCATCGCGGCGATCCGCGCAGTCAACGGGGGCAAATCCTTTTTCAGTCCCGAGGTCAGCCGGGTGCTGGTCGAGGACTACGTTCGGGAGATGCGCGTTCGCGGGGTCACCGACAGCTATGAGTTGCTTACTGCGCGCGAGCGCGAAATCCTGCATCTGCTCGCGGAGGGAAAGTCCAATAAGGACATCGCGGCGCTGCTCAATCTCAGTTTGTTCACGGTGGAAACGCACCGCCGGAATCTCCAGGAGAAGCTGAATCTGCACAGCGTGGCGGAGCTGATTTTATACGCCGTGCGAAAGGGGTTGATTGCCTGACGCCCGGAATGTTCCGAAACGCCGCATCGGAACAAATCTACGATTTACCCGTGACCCTGAGGCCAATCGCCAGCACGAGTAAGACCAAAAGCACTGGCCACCGCATATCCATACAACACCTACGGTACGAAAAACCGAAACGGACGCGCATACAGCGGCGACGGTATCTTTTGGGTTTGTAAGCGCGAGTTGTGGCAATCAAATGAGCCATCCGGGAGACGGGTGCCACAACGGCCCGAACCGGCCCAAATCGGTGTTCGGCGGTATTTGCCGACTCAGCCAGCCGGTATATCATCGTGAACGAAGCCCTGCCGCAAGGCGTCGCTTCGGAGCCGGAGCGTCAGGGAACCTATGTCGAACGCCGAATTTACGGCTATGGCCATTCGTCGGCGTTCGCCCCAGCGTCAGACCCGGCTCGTTTTCTTCCTGGGATTCGGAGGACTTTTGCTCCTGATGGGCATCTTCGGCGCCAGCGCGATGTCGTTCCTGTCCCAGATCAGCGTGCGCGAGGAAAGAATCCGTCAGGACTATGTGACCCGCGACCGCGTGCTGCAGAGTCTGAGGTCGGAGATATATACATCCGGCACGCACATCCGCGATTTTCTGCTGGACACAAACGATGCGCTCGCCATCGAGCACCGCGAGCAGTTTCTGGACACTCAGCACAAAATCGAAGAAGGAACGGCGGAATACCGCAGCCTCCTGCGGGACAGCGGTACCGAGCCATTCCGGCGGTTCTCGAAGGAGTTAGGCGCGTACATGGCCACCATCGCGCCGGTATTGAGCTGGACGATGGCTGAACGTCACGCCCGGGCCTCCTCATTCGTGCAGGATGAACTATTGCCGCGTCGTATGAGCGCTATCGGCCTGGCCGACCGACTCCAGCACATCAGTGAGGAGCAACTGGATTCGGGCAGCGCGGCCGTCAGCTCGCTACTGTCCGCGTTTCGCGTGAAGCTGATGCTTCTTCTTCTGTTGGCTGTGAGCGCCGGTATGGCGTTTGCGGCGGTCGCGCTGTGGCGGCTGCTGCACCTAGAGCGTGAGTCGCAGTTGAGTTTCAACCAGGTCGTCAGCGCGCGCGAAGAGCTGAAACGGCTTTCGGCCGAACTCGTATCGGCCCAGGAGAGCGAGCGAAGGCGAATATCCCGCGAACTTCACGACGAAGTCGGTCAGGTCCTCTCGGCGATCATGCTCGGTCTCGGGAACCTTCGTTCGGCGGTGAAGGATAACAATGGCGGTGAAGTGCTCCGCCAACTCCAGTTGGTGGAGGATATGACGGAGCGCAACGCCAGTGTCGTGCGCAATATCTCGCTGCTCCTGAGGCCGACGATGCTGGACGACCTTGGTCTGGTACCTGCCCTGAAGTGGTATGCGAGAGAAACTTCCCGCGCCGGTCACATGTCGGTCGACGTCGTCTCCGATTCTTTCGACGACGACTTGCCGGAGGAACACCGCACATGCGTATTCCGCATCGTTCAGGAGGCCGTTCGCAACGCCGCGCGCCATTCCGGTGCGCATCAGGTCCGAATCCGCATTCAGGGAATTCAGGATCGGGAAAAGCCCGGAGCGATTTCGCTATCGGTTCAGGACGACGGAAAAGGCTTCGATCCGTTGCTTGAGGCCGGACTCGGCATTCTGGGCATGCGAGAGAGAGTTTCGCGGCTGGGCGGCACACTGGAAGTAAACTCGCGATCGGGCAGCGGCACTATTCTCACCGTCTCCCTCCCGGTGCCGGCCGACCGTCATCATGCGGAACACCGCTCGCCGAGCGAGGTTCATGAGATAAGGCCCTTTCGCACAGCATAGAGAATGAGATCCGCAAGATTGTGCAGATGCAGCTTCTGAAAGACGTTACTGCGGTGCGTCTCCACCGTCGAGATCGAGATATGAAGGGAGTCGGCGATCTCCCGATTGCTCTTCCCCGAAGCCAGTATTTTAAGTATTTCCTTCTCGCGGACGCTTAACAGATCGTAACTGTCCTCTACGCCGCGCCTGCGCGCTTCGACAACATACTCCTCTACCAGAAGCTTAGTAATACTGGGACTGAAGTAGGCATTTCCCGCCGCGACCGCCCGAACCGCCGCCAGCACGTC
Source organism: Bryobacterales bacterium (assembly GCA_003136575.1). GTDB lineage: Bacteria > Acidobacteriota > Terriglobia > Bryobacterales > Bryobacteraceae > BOG-234. The sequence continues at coordinate 35,065 of PLEX01000198.1, forward strand.
CGCCTCCGGCGAAGCCTTCAGCAGATATCCGCGCGCGCCGGCCTTCAAAGCCCTGAGGACATAAGACTCGTCGGAATGCATACTAACCATCACGATGCGGGCAGCCGGCACCTTCTGCGCAATACTCAGGGCTGCATCCGGACCGCTGAGGCGGGGCATTCCGACATCCAGCAGGATCACGTCCGGCCCGTGAAGAGCGGCCAGATCGATCGCCTCGTAGCCGTCCGCTGCCTCCGCGACCACCTGAAACTCGCCTTCACGCTCAAGGAGGAAGCGCAGCCCGCTCCGCACCAGCGGATGATCGTCGGCAATCATTACCCGGACGGGAGCGGCCATAGTCAACTTCAGAATACACTCGCGGGCAAACGGGCGCATCATGTAAACACGGTAGTTTCCAGGTGCGTGCCCTTCCGGAAAACGGGGCTGGATCGATCTGGAATACCGCGCAGGCGGTATTTAAGATCGGCCGATCCGTACCGTGAGATCGCGACTCCGGGGCGAGTTCGTTAACCGCGCCGTACGAGGAAGAACTCCGATACCTTTGGTTTCAACCTTCGACCGACTAGCCCGCGGCAGACGCGCTGGGGCCTGCGCAGTGCGCCTCGTCGTGCTATCGGATAACGAATTCCATTTTGCGGCTGCAGCAGATTGCGCGGAATTGCTACTGGCGAACTGTGTGCGCAACGTCTCTAACGATGAAGTGAAGGCACTGATCGTATCGGGACTCCAGTCCGCCGTGGTTGCGTACGAAGGGGCTTCAAACACCTCAACGATTCGCCAACGCCTCCCTGTGTCCTCCTCGTCTCCGATGGTTCCGACGATTATCCGCAGCAGGAAGTAGTGCGGAACTCCGGATACGACGTTTTGCCGAAGTCGGCTCCGAACGAAAGGCTGATTTGCCGCAGGCGATCATAGTGTGAAGCCGGGCCGGAACAGGCCCCGCGTGGCGATTCCGGAAGCGCCGCACCGGGGCGAGCGTCGCACCGTTTCCCAACAACGACGCTTAACGTACGGTTAAGACGCCCCAAAAAATCCCATGGGGACGGTATTCACACCCGGACCGGCGGGAGCTACTCTTATGACGGGAATGATCGTCGCGTCGCTTCGAATCTGATTCGCGAAGCGATACGGCCAAAAGGAGGCGGATCATGAATGCCGGGCGAAAGTCCGATCCGGAGGCCCGCCTGAAATCTTATTTCGCCAATCTTCGCCTGTCGTCTCGCTGTGACGCGCTGAGAAAAGCCGGGACTTGGCCACGCTATGCAGCGGCCACCGGCTCGGCCATGGCGATGCTGACAAGCGCTTCGGCTGCGACCATCGTCGCGGGAGTCCCTGATGGCGGCCCCGAACAGTTCGTAAACGCCTCCGGGGCAAAGCGAAATCCGGCAAGCTCCCAAATGCTGCTATTGCCGGGCGGTAGCGGATTGAGTCTGACGAGGGACGTTTCCGGAGCGAGACTCTTTAATGCTTCGCGAGCCAACGTTGCGCCGGACGCGGCGCAGGCCCCTTCCATCTCGCCCGGCGGAGTCGTACCGCTTTTTGGCACGACAAATATCATCCAGCCGGGTGAGTGGGTCTCAATTTTCGGGAATGGCCTTGCGGCAGGAACCACAAATTGGATTGGGGACTTTCCGACTTCGCTCGGTGGAACCAGCGTGGAGATCAATGGTAAAGCGGCCTACCTGATGTATGTCAGTCCGGGACAAATCAATCTTCAGGCGCCCGACGATACCGCGACAGGCACGGTGACCGTGGTTGTCACCACGGCCGCCGGAAGCGCAACATCGACCGTTACGCTGAGCCAGTTTGCGCCCTCGTTCAGCCTCATTGAGTCGCCGGAAGGCACGTCGTTCGTTTCCGGCATCATCACGAGGTCGGACGGTTCGGGCGCGTATGGTGGCGGAAGCTACGATATTCTCGGTCCGACAGGGACCTTCTTTGGCTTTTCCACAGTAGCCGCGGCCGCCGGCGACAACGTCGAACTATTCGGCGTTGGTTTCGGGCCAACCACTCCCGCCGTTCCAGCCGGGCAGGCGTTCTCCGGTGCGGCGCCGATTAACGGCGTCCTCACTCTTTACATCAATAACGTCCCCGTTACTTCGTCATTCGTCGGGATTTCGTCCACGGGCCTTTACCAGATCAACCTAACTGTTCCGCCGGGGCTTGGCGACGGAGAGTTGCCGATTCGCGCCATGGTTGGCGGCATGCAAACGCAATCGAGCGTCTGGTTTTCTCTGCGGACCTTTGAGGCGGGTTACGGGGGGAGTTCCGGACCGGTCGGTTCCGCTGGTCCCACCGTCTTTTTCGGCTCGGGTTCCGCCGGCGGATTCGGGGGAGGGTCCGAGGGAGGGTCTGGGGGCGGCTCCGGAGGGGGATCAGCTCGCCGCGCGAAGAAGCCGTACGAGCCCAGACTGCGATTTTCGCCGAGGTAAGGCCGCACCAGGCATTTGGAAATTCTATACACCAAAGGAATCCACTCCCGACTGAAAGCGATCGGCTTGACGCCAAGGTACCGATGACCTTCGCGTCGGGATCGCGACCGCCGATAGAACGGCTCTTGAGCCCTGACAAACGGGAGAAATGGTGGGTTCCGGGGAGATCGTCACCGGAAAGAAGTCTGCTTAATTTTTCAGACGAGTGCCGTCGGCACCGGCAAGAACGAAGCCCCGGGCGGTGAATTCAGCGGTCTGGCTGATGACTGAATTCGCGATACCATGCGTCGCCGCGCAACCCGTCTGAAGGTCGCGAAATCTACGGTAAGAACCGCCGCGAGCGCCGGAAATCTCACTCGCCGGTTTCGTCCCGGGAGCAGCCGGGAGACGACAATGGATTCTGCCCGGAACTCTCGTCCGCAGCGTCCTGACAAGCCACACACAACTCCGCCCACGGCAAAGCCCGGAGCCGGCTTGGGGGATATAGTCTCAGAACACCTGGAGCACCGTCCATACGTTCCATTGACTATTCGTCCCAGCGCGCCGACCAGCAGACGGGAGATCGTCGTCTCCAGCTCGAGATTACGCAACGCTGCTTCCAGCGCGATGCCATACGGATCGCGGCGAGTTTCTCTCATGACATTCCTCATGTCGAACGATTACCTCAGGTTTTACAATAGGGCGAAATCGGAACTGACACCATACCGCGTGGGCGGTAATTATGGAGGCGAATCGAATGGCGTCACGGCCCCGTCCGGAGCGAATTTTTTCACTGTGAGCCACCTTGCGGTTAAGCAAGTATCCGCCTCACCGCGATGATTTGGCACAGGTTTGTGCAGAACCACACAGCTACCGTGGCGCTTGGCTAAAAATCCCCGTTCTGCCTGATTCCCCGACTCTGGCCGCCATCGTACAGTGAAAGCAAAGGCTTATGCATCGGGCGATCTTTGTCACCATGTTCATCCGCTTCGCAATGGCGCAAAGCGTTACACTGCCCGATCGACTGCCCAAGGCGGTGAGCGGACTCGGCCCCGGAACGGCGAGGGGAGAGTTGCCGTGCGCGGTCGAGGCCCTGCAACCGGCGCTGAATTTCGCCTCACGTTTCGAGGCTGGATACGTGGTGCGGGCCCCAATGAACGCCTATCATGGCGGCGGCCATCACTGGGACGTGGTTTTTCGCGTGACACCTCGGAGAGCAGCGGCCAGCCCGTCCTCTTTGCGGATTCCATCGACCTCCCCGACGACGCTTCGTCCGATGCGATTGAGGAAGTGCACGGCCTCTTTCTATTGGGGGAAGGCCACTACCACGTGACGTGGAGCGTGCTGGACGATCTTGGGCGCGTTTTCCGCAAGGAATGGGACCTGGATGCCAAGGCGACCGGGAAGGAGAGAATTACGATGCCTCCTGCCACGGTCGGCGACCTTGCATGGCGACCGGCGGTTGGGGCCCCAGCAGGCGCCTATCCGCAGCGCGTCACGCTGCTCGTGAACGTCGCGCGCACCGCCAGCTATCCCTGGACGACGCTGCTGGCGGTGCTGGCGCCGCTGATCGAAAGGCTGTCTGCGGCTTCTGTGCGGCTAGTGGTGTTCGATCTCCCACAGCAGCGCGAGCTATTCCGCGAGGATGGCTTCACCTTGAATGGCATGAATCGGCTGGTTCATGCCACGAACTGGCTGACGGGTCGCGTCGATCCAGGCCGCTTCGAGCATCAGGCCGGAGTCTGGGACTTACTCGCGAATCTGGTGAATGGGGAAAGCGAGTCGCGCGAACTGGCGGACGCCGAAGTGTTCGTAGGGGCACCGTGGTGGATCAAAGAGGCAATGCCGTCCGGATTCCCCAAACCGGACAAGGGTGTGACTCCGCGGTTCTTTTCCGTCCATTATTCCAACGCCAACGCCAGCCGAATCCCGCGCGAAGGAGCGGGCGGTTGGCAAGGCGATATCGGGGCGCGGGGGGGGACCTCCGCCGGCAGTCGCGCAGGCGCAGATGCCGGGCCCCTCCTCCGATGATGTGACTTCCAACCTGTACGATACGATCAAGCAGACCGTACTGCGCATGAAGGGAAAGATCTTCGTTATTCAAACGCCCGAAGACCTTTCCAGGGCCATCGAGGAGATCGACCGCCGCAGGAAATGAAGTCGCCGCTCAGCGCTTCGACGATGCGATCGTCCGGAAAGTTGACTCCTGGTCGGGGTTGTCGATGAAATGATCGTCGCGCGATACGATGGCAAACCCGGGGGTCAGCGCCTCCGACTTCACGGGACCGGCGGCGTCCGGACCTGATACCAGAGCGTACCGGCGGCATTGCTCACTCATGCCGGGCAAAGGGGGTCTGTTTCCGGCGAGTGCCGAAAATCGCTGCCGACGCATTCATTGATTCGCCGCCCTGCGTGAGCAATATGCTCTGCCCATTTACTCCGGCTAACGGCAGTTGACGGCTGTCTGTCTCAACTGATACTGCCGCACTAAGGCCGAAAATACCGCCCCCGGCGTATTCCACCCCGCGTCACAACGACATAGTATAAGAACGAAGTTAGATTCCGGACTGGACGCGGAAGCTAGCCCACGGGACCAGCAATGGTACATCCGCACGTCAGGCTGATTCCTGCGTCGTCTCCGTGAAATGGAAGGCCGGGCTGGTTCGCATGAAAGAACATCCGAAATCAGGTAACACTTCGAGGAGATCATTATGAAATTGAGGGCACGGGTAGTATTTGTTTGTTTGGCTCTCATGGGCGTCGCTCAGGTATCACACGCCCAGAGCGCGAACGTTTACTTCGGACTGGGTACCGCAACGGACGGATCCAGCAACCAGCAGATCGATACATTCGGCACCGGAATGCCGTTCACGACTCCCAAATTAGGTGGATCGTTTCTGGGCCTGGGGGCGAGCATTCTCTTTACCAAGACCCTTGGAGCCGGCGCCGACGTCTCCTGGCGCGCGACGCATGCGACGTATGCCGGCTTGCAGGTAATGCCGATTTTTTACGACTTTGACGGCATCTATGCGCCGGTGGCAACGAAACACTTTGAGCCGGAACTACATGCCGGGCTCGGCGGGATGAGCCTGCGGTATTCTTTCACCCAGCAGCAGTGCGATCCGCTGGTCGGATGCTCGAACTACAGTCAGAGCATTGAGAGTTCAAATCATTTTCAACTGCATTTCGGCGGGGCGGTCCGGTATTACATGACAGACCACGTCTTTCTGCGGCCGTCGGTAGACCTGCACTACGTGACGAACTTATTTCAATTTGGAAGCGACATTGTGCCCGAGTATTCACTCGGAGTCGGATATAGCTTTGGCCGGGAGCAGTAGAGCGACCCGGACCTGAGGCTCTTACCGAAAAGAGGAATCGATATATGGCAACACAGGCAACGAGAAAGAATACTGGCGAAACCGGGGCCAATACGATTACGCCCATCGAACGCGAGCGGATTGCTGTACTTGCATACTCACTGTGGCAACAGAGAGGCTGCCCGGAAGGGTCGCCCGACGTCGACTGGCAGTGCGCGGAACAAGAACTGACGACTGGCAAGCCGGTTTCAGGTCCGAAGGTGGTCCGGTCGAAGACGGTCGTGAATAACCCACTGGATTCGGGCGGAAAGAGGAAGGAGGATCAAAATGGGCGATCTGTTGGATCGAATGATATCCGGGCCGCGCGATCTGTTGCGTCCGATCTTCTCAACGCCGGCTGATCGCCCACCGGTCCTCGCGATCACGGCCGATCTCCGTCTCTATGCCAGCGTCCTAAGCGCGGCCGATTCCTTTGGCTGGGGCCTTCAGTGGGCGCGCACCATAAGTCGTGGCGTCGAAACATGCTGGTCGATGCGGCACCCGATCGTGATTTATGATCGAGATCTTCCGAACGTCGACTGGCGATGTGCTCTCGATCTGTTGATCGAGACCGCGTCTCATGGCCGCGTCTTACTTGCGGCATCCTCGGTCGATGAGGATTTGTGGCGTATCGTGTTGCGCCGGCATGGCTACGATGTTCTTTCCAAGCCCGTCCATGCGGAGCAGGTGAGGCGCGATCTCCGTTTTGCCTGGCTGTCAATGCGGGAAACCGGGGAACCCGCGGTTGAGGGTTCCGTGAGCTGTTCAATGGCCCGAATCTGAGGGCCTTAAAAAGGGGGGCGATACGTGATTCCGCGGTCGTTAATACTTGTCCTGGCACCGGCGCTGGCGTCGTGCGTGTTTACCGGATCTGCGCAGGGTGGAGAGGTCGGGAATCCGCTCGCCGAAATGGGAGCTTCAATCCGGCAACTGACCAACCGGGCGTCCAAAGCCGTTGTGGAGGTCTCAGTCACTGGATTCACATCGTCAGGCGAAGGAGGGGAGCGCGACACCGGCCGGATTTCCCGCGAGCGTTCAATGGGTTCGGGTGTGATCGTGGATTCGTCCGGGCTTATCATAACGAACGAACACGTTGTCCGTGGAGCTACGACGGTAAAGGTCGTCCTCGGCAGTGTCACCGAGGCTGGAAAGACCGATCCGCCCGGCCAGGACCAAACCACGACCTTCGATGCGCGAATCGTCGGCGTGGATCGGGATTTTGATCTCGCTCTGCTCAGCATTGACGCCGGAAAGCTCCCCACCCTCGAATTTGGCAACTCGGAAAGCCTGGCACAGGGCGATCTTGTATTCGCCATCGGAAGCCCTTTGCAGTTGCGCAATTCCCTCTCCATGGGCGTTGTCAGCGGAACTGCGAGAGTTATCGACGACGACAGTCCGGTTCTCTATATCCAGACCGATGCCTCCATCAATCCCGGAGATAGCGGAGGAGCCCTCATCGATACGAATGGCCGTCTTGTCGGCCTGAATACCTCCATCATGAGCCAGTCGGGTGGAAGCGAAGGCATCAGCTTCGCGATTCCCGCCGATGCTGTGCATCACGTTTATGAGCAACTCCGGCTTCACGGCAGAGTTTCGCGCGGGTCAATCGGCGTATTTGCCCAGGACGTCACGCCGCCTCTGGCCGACGGGCTTTCCCTGGGGAGACAACAGGGCGTGATGGTCGCGGACTTAGACTCCGATGGCAGCGGAACGGCCGCCGGACTCCAGCGCAGGGACCTGATCCTTAGTCTCGACGATCAGCCGATCAAGAGCGCAAGGCAGTTCAACGATGCGCTGCTTTGGCGCGAGGATGGAGAAAGAGCTGCGCTTATTATTCAGAGAGGAGAAGAGCGGCTGTCCATTACCGCCGTCATCCGAAAACTCGCGGTGCCGGCCGAGCCTCTGGCGCTTATGGGTCCGCCCGAGAGGAGCCTGGTTTCCCGCCTCGGGCTGTTCTGTCTTGAGATCGACCAGGAAGTAGCCGACGCGATGCCGAGGCTGCGCAAACAATACGGCCTCATTGTCGCGGCTCGTCTGCCCGAGAGTCAGGCGGCTGCGGCGGGTCTGCGGCAGGGCGACGTAATCCATTCTTTGAATCGTGTACCCATGGCCACGCTGGACGCTTTTCGTTCCCGGATCGATGAATTCCGCAAGGGCGATGCCGTGGCGCTCCAGATCGAGCGGGAAGGACGGCTGCGGTACGTGGCTTTCGATATCGAATAGGCCGCGAAAGCTCTATTTCGTCTGGGTATCGGCTCGACTGCGCAGCCGTCACAACGGATCAGAACTTCCAGGTGGCCATCATAAACGGATACGTGTAGGCATTCCCCTTCGTCGTGTTCTTCAGGAACTCGCCGGGGAAGATGTGGCCGATCCCCGCGCCAACTGTCACCGGTTTGACGATCGTCCAGGTCGAAAAGGCGTCGAATTCTTCCCCGACGTGGGTTCCGGCTGTGCCGGCGGCGCTGCGGACTACGGCCGTTCCAGCCGAGTTGTAGAGAGAGTCCGTCGCGCTCGCGAGATACCAGTTGTTGAATTCCAGATTTGCGGTTACGCGTTGCGTGGGCTTTGTTTCGAGGCCCGCTCGCGTATCCTTGATATTTCGCCACCCTACCTGATCGGCGAAACCGTACTTGTCGTGACCGGAGGGGTACAGTTGGTCGAAGGTGCCGCGAATCCCGTCTTTTGGATTCTGATCGCCGCCCGCGTAGTTGTACTCGCCATATACGCGCGGCGTGAAGAGCGACGTGAAGGTCTTGCCGGCCACCCAGTGGCCCGCCCAGGATTGAATCTTGTCCGTGCCAAGCGAACCGAATTCCCTGACCATTTCCGTTCCGTAGTCGAATCCCCTCGGAACCTTCGTGCCGACGATGCGGATGCCGCCGACTTTTTCGTTCAGCTTTGAGACCACGCCCTCTTCATTCTTAACGCCGTGCTGCAGGCGCCACAGAGCGTAGGGTTCGATCGTCACGTAGGGCGCCCACTTGTCGATACCGCCGTACAAGCCGTGCAGATTATTGCCCTGAAGGTGGTGGTCCCAGGTACCCGTCACCGGATTGACTACCGACGATGAGAAAACATCGAGCCGGTAACCCTTATAGCGGGCCGTGCCGCGAATTGCGTCGAAAACGTGCTCCGTATCGGTCCAGGCGGCATTACCGATAAGCCGCTGGTCGCCATACATCAATTCCTGGCGTCCCACCCGCAGTCCAAAAATCTGCTTCTCGACGTCACCAAATTCGACGTAAGCCATCCGGATATCCCACGTGTTCTGGTACGGCGGCGCCGCCGGAGACTTTTCAAGTGAACGGGCATCCATTCCCTGCCCGAAGATCTTGAACCAGGATACGGGGTGGATCAGCAAATTGAGTTGTAACTGGCTGAGCAGATAATCGTCGGTGGCATTCGGCGCGTATCCGGCACCGCTGTAGCCTTCGAACCGGGCGCGGTACTGTCCGCTGAATGTCAGCCACGACGGCAGACCCTTATCAATCTCCGTGGAAGGGGACAGCCAGACCGGGACCGCCGGGGTCGCGACAGCGGCGGAGGGCGCCTGACCAAATGCGCACGCGGCAGTGCCAAAACACAGGAAAAAGAAGGACCCGTAACGCATAAGTACCTATTAGCCTATCGGTCGGGAAAACCCGGAACAATAGTCTAAATCTACTATGAACCTCTCAGCAACGCATGCCCGCCGCTATTTCCTGGATCCCGCGATGGAAGTCACCGCTTCCCAAAAGAACTCGAGATGCTTATAAACCGCGTCGACCAGGATTCGTTCCTGATCGCTGTGCGGGCCGTAACCTTTCGGCGGATCTTCCATGTCGGTCATTGCTCCGATGCCGTAACACTGCACGCCTTTGGCACGCAGAAAAGCCATATCGGTCGCGCCGGTCGACATCATGGGCAGCGTCACCGCGCCATAGATCTTCCTGTAGGCCGCCTCCAGGGCATGGTAGGCGTCGCTGTCGATCCGCGACGGCGCTGCTCCGGGCCGCTGATTCGCGGTCTGCGGAACGATATCGATAGTCGGATCGTCGATGACCTTCTTCATCATTTCGATGAAGGCCGGCATGTCCTCATCCGGGAGCGCCCGCACGTCAAGCGTCGCCTGCGCTTCGGAAGGAATCACGTTCACCTGGTAACCGGCCTGAATCATGTTCGGCGATATCGACGTGTGCAGCATCGAATACTCCATGGGGTTGTTCACCGCCATATACTCGCGCACGGCGGGCGACTTCGCGGGATCGAAGAGTCCCCGATAGCGCGCGGCATCTTCGGGCGAACTCAGGTTGGTCAGCTTTTCGAAGTAAGTGCGGGTCGTGTCGTTAAATCGCATCGGCGGATCCCAGGCGGCAATCTTCCCCACGGCGTCCGCAAGATGCACCACGGCGTTGGTTCGCAGCGGGCGGGAGCCGTGCCCCGAGGGTCCGCGCGAAATCAATAACATGCCGCGGGGCTGCTTTTCGGTCGTCTGGATGAAGGAGTAGCTGACCTGACCATTCTTCCGCAGAACGCCGCCGCCTTCCGCCAGGCAGATCTCCGCGTCGATATCGCTCCAGTGCTCGGCGACAAGATATTCGATCCCGGGACCCGTGGACGCTTCTTCTCCCGCCTCCGATACGAAAATCACATCGCGATCGAGCGGCGTTCCCGAGCGCTTCAGCAGCACCATCGTCATCAGCGCGGCGAACAAGTCGCTCTTGTCGTCCCTCGTGCCACGTCCGTAGACGTATCCGCCGTCGATCGTCGCGCTGAAAGGAGGAAAAGTCCACTTGGAGAGGTCCACACGAACGGTGTCGCTGTGGCCCATGATCAGCAACGGGCGTTTCGTTCCGTTGCCCTTCAGTCGGGCGACAATATTCGCGCGCGCCGGATCTTTCGCGACGACTATATTGGGGATGCCTTCGTCGTCGAGGACCTTCTTCAGATAATCGACGACCCGCGTCTCGTTGCCGGGCGGGTCGGTGGTATCGATGCGCACAAGTGCCTGGAAGTGGCGCATCGCTTCGTCGTTGACTTTGGACCAGTCGGGAGTCTGCGCCGCAGCCTGAAGCGTACAGAGAAGGGAACACACCAGCAGATGCCGCATGGCATCAGCGTAGCATCGGAAGGGGGCGCGGGGTGGAGTCCACGCTCACTGAATCCGCAGCGTCGAATCTATAAAGGTGGCCCTCTGTGCGGCAGCCGTTGCCCTGAGGTGTTCCGCATCTTTGTATAGCGGCCGTCCGCTCTCGTCGGTGGCCGGGCAATCGGTTTTTGCCGCAAAGATAGTCGATGGGATGGATCACAGTTGCGCCGGTTCGGGCCGCGATGGCGTTCAGCGCGTTTTCGACAAGAGCCACGAATCGTTCGAAATCCGCCCTGTCGACCGATCGCCGGCTAAGGTCGTCGGGAGTGCGGAATCGATGGGCCATCAGCGCGGGGTCGAACGCCGGCGAAGTCGGATTCGATGCCAGAATCACCACTCGTTTGCCGAGTTTGACGAGCCTGGTAATGCCGGATTCCAGGCCCCGCCAGGCTCTTTCGATATCCAGGGGAACCGCGCCTTCGCCAGACGGGCCGACGATACCGAACGGAGGAGCGGGAGGCGTGGAAGAGCCCATATACTTGCCCAGATAGCAGGCTTCCCAGTAAGCGCCGATCACGACGGTCCCGACGTTCGCGGCCCGCGCCTGTTCGGTCCAGAACTCGTAGAATGCGGGGCAACGGAATCCTGGTTCCACCCGGTTGAGTCCGGGCAGCGGCGGGCAACCGCCGTTCGTCACAACAATTGCGGAAGCCAGGCGTGGGTCGGCAGCGATTGCGGCGACGACACGGGGTTCGTACTGTTCCATGTGGGAGTCTCCTACGAACAGCCTGTGACGGCTTGACAGAGACCGGATGACTTCATTCACGCGAAAGACTGGCGCGCGGAAATTGTTGTAGCCGCTGGAGTGCCAGTCGGACGTTGCCTCGCGAAGCCGCACGATCGCGGGAGCGTCCAGCCTGGGACGCAACCGGCCCTTAAACGACATTGCGCCAACACAGACCACCGCAACCATCGCCCCGACAAGCGCGGCGCTTCTGAAGACAGGGCGAATCGTCTTACTGCGCCGAACCGGCGTTTCCAGAAACTTCCAGGTTGTCCATGCCAGCACGCCCGCAGCCAGCATCGCCGCGGCGGAAACAGCGTTGAATGCCCGGGGCGAGGGATGATAATCCGACGCGGCGATCAGATTCAGATAGACCAGCGCGGGCCAATGCCAGAGATACAAGGGATAGCTGATCAAACCGATGAAAACTGCTGCGGGAGAAGCCAGCACCACCGTGTTGACCCATGCTTGCGGACCGGCGCATATCAGCAGTCCGGCTCCGGCTGTCGGTAATAATGCCCGCCATCCCGGGAACTGTTTGCCTTCGTCGACAAGCACAAAGGCCAGGACCGTGAGCAGGCTTCCGGCCAGGGACAGAACTTCGCGGGCACTCCGCGTCCAGGGAACGTCCTCTCTGATCGCGAGACCGGCCAGCAAACTCCCGATCATCAGTTCCCAGACGCGAGTGATTGGCAGGAAAAAGTTCGCGTTTGGATGCCTGTGGACCATTCCGATATTGAGCGCGAACGACACAAATGCAACCGCAAGAATTGCCGGCAGGAACTTCTTCGTGGCTCGTCGCAGGACAACCAGAAACAGCGGCCAGAATATATAAAACTGCTCTTCAACACCCCAGGGACTGGCGCAGAGGCTTCGACAGAGCGGAGGTGTCGAAGTATCCGGTCTCGCGCCAGAGAGCCAGATTGGAAACGAAGGCAGCTCCGGCGATGGTGTTTTTTGCAAGATTGCGATATTCGTCCGGATAGAGGGCAAACTAGCCACAACCGAGCGTCGCCGCGAGGACGAGCGCCAGTGCCGGAAAAATCCGCGCGATTCGCCGGCTGTAAAAGTTGACGACGCTGAAGCGGCCATTCTGCGCCTCTTTCAGGATCAGGCCGGTTATCAGAAAGCCGGAAATGACGAAGAATATATCGACGCCGACAAATCCGCCGGGCAGCAGGGCGGGGAAAGCGTGGAACAGAACTACGGCGATCACCGCGATGGCGCGGAGGCCATCGATATCGGGTCGGTAGGGCAGCGAATCGGAACCGCCGGCGGATTTCAATCGATCACCGCATCGGCCGAACCCGCCGGAAAGGCTGTGGCAACGCGCACCACAACAGAATAACCCGAGGCTCCGAAACGTTAACCGCGGAGCACGCCGCGACGCGCCAGCACGGACGGTCCCGCTCGATTCAATTGCGGCGGATGGTGCCGCGGCCTAAGAATCCGCCCCCTGGCCGCAAACCGGCCATCCTCCACCCATAACGTGCAACTTATATAAGCGGCGCGTTACAGTGTGGATGCGGCGTGGGAAGTCGAGGTCACGGACGAATTCAAGACCTGGTGGAACGAACTGACCGACGCGAGTCTCGTAACCTTCGTTACAGCACGCCGCGACGCGCCAGCGCGGACATGAATTCGAACATGCTGTGCTCGTGCATCTTCACGTCGCCGGTGGGCACCATCACGTTCGCGAGGCTGCCCAGTTCGTCGGCGAAAATATGCACGCAGTCGCCGGTCTTGTGGAAGAAGCCGCTGCCGGGTCCGCCGCGGTCGCTGGTCGGCACGATGCCGGTGCCGTTAAACAGTACGACGCCATCCGGATAATCGTGAATTTCGAATAGCTGCTTCGTGAGCACATCCTGCGGATCGCGCCGGATTTCGGCCATGGAATTCACGCCCTCTTCGTGGAAACCGTCGGTGCCATCCACGTGCAGATTCACGCGGATGTTGCGGATCGTATCTAGCGTGAAGGCGTCGTCGAACAGACGGATGAACGGCCCCATCGCGCTGCTGCCGCGCCGGTCCTTCGCGACGCCCAAAAGCAGCGCCGAGAGGCCTTCGAGATACCGGTCGTTCACATCGTTACCGAGCGTGGCCCCGACGATCTTGCCGCGCGAGTTAATCACCGAAACGAGTTCAGGCTCGGGATTCGTCCATTTCGAATCCGAGTTGTATCCGGCCTCGGCGCCGTGCCCGACGGAGGCCAACGGCACGGCCTGTTTCGTGAAGATCTCGGCCTTCTCGCCGAGGCCCACCTGCGGGTAAGTTGCGGAAAGATTCAGCCCGTTCACGTCGGTCAGATACTGGAGCAGCTTCAACGCTTCCGGAGTCGCCGGAGTCAGCTCGGAAATGCTGCCGACCGAATCCTTAATTCTGCCAATCACTTCCGACCGCTTCGACGAGTTCGCCATGTCGCCGCGAAGCGCTTCTTCGATCATGCGCTCGATCATCGAGACCGGAAACGTAACGCCCGCGGCTTTCACCGTCTGGAGATCGATCGGAGCGAGCAGTTTGCCAGCCTGCAAAATCGCCGCCAGTCCGCCGATTTCTTCGCCTTCAGCCGCCCGCAGAGACGCCGCGGGATCGGGCTCGTTGCATAATCCGCTGACCGTGGGGAAGGCGGCGGTGATATCGGTCAGCGTGGCGTCGGGATTTACGCGAACAACCGACGGACCGAGGCCCGGCCGGTCGACACGTCCTACGAGTGCTGCGCCAGCCGCGTCCTTCGGCAGCGTGATGGAAACAGTCAGCAGTTTTTCCAGCATGAGCGCGCTCTAGCGGTACTTCATGTAGATCGTGGCCAACTCCGAATAGAAGTTGATCGCCACCGACCCCTGCTCGCGATATCCGGAACTGGAGTCCTTGACGCCGCCGAAGGGAAGCTGATACTCCACGCCCGCGCTGGGCAGATTCACCGTGATGAGCCCGGCCTCGATGTCGTGAATATACCGGAAAGCCGCGGAAAGATCCTTCGTGAGGATCGATGCCGAGAGTCCGAAGCGTACCTTGTTCGCGATACGCATCGCGTCGTCGTAATCGTTGGCGCGGATCAGCGCCAGCACCGGTCCGAAGATTTCCTCCTGCGCGATGATGGCGTCGGGCGAAACGTCGCCGAAGATCGTCGGCGCGACAAAATAGCCCTTTGCGAAATCGCCTTCGGTGAGGCGTTCGCCGCCCGCCAGCAGTTTGCAGCCTTCGCCCTTGCCCTTCTCGATGTAGCTGAGAACGGTCTTCAACTGCGCTTCATCGGCGCACGGACCCATGTAAACGCCCGCCGCCGCGCCATCGCCAACTTTTAGAGCGGCAGTTTTCGCAACCAGCTTCGCCACGAATTCGTCGTATATTGGCGCTTCGATAATGGCGCGGCTCGTCGCGGTGCATTTCTGGCCAGTGGACGCGAATGCGGCGTTCATGACGGTATCGACCGCGTAATCGATATCGGCGTCCTTCATGACGATGGTTGGGTTCTTGCCGCCCATTTCCAGTTGCGCCGGGAGCTTGCGCGGCGCAACCGTGTTGTAAATGTGATCGCCGACGCCGCACGAGCCGGTGAAGGAAATCGCGCGCATCGAAGGGTGGTTGACGAATGTGTCGCCGATTTCGCGGCTTGAGCCGGTCACAACGTTGAGTACGCCCTTCGGCAATCCCGCTTCGACCAGCGCCTCGGCCAGCCGGAAGGTGCACGAAGGCGCCAGCGCGGCTGGTTTGATTACCACGGTGTTGCCGCAGATCAGCGCCGGAGCCATCTTCCACGCGGGAATGGCGATTGGGAAGTTCCAGGGCGTGATGAGCGACACCACGCCGCGCGGCTTGCGGATGGTGAAGCAGAAGACGCCGTCGCGTTCGGAAGGAACGGTCTCGCCCGTCAGCCGCGCCGCTTCTCCGCCGAAATAGCGAAAGATATTGATGGCCCGCATCACTTCGCCGCGGGCTTCGGGGAGGGTTTTGCCTTCCTCGGTCGTCATCTCTTTCGCCAGTTGATCGATGCGGGCTGAAAGCAGCTCAGCCGCGCGATAGAGGATTTCGCCGCGCTTCGGAGCGGGCATGTTGCGCCACGCGGGGAACGCCGCTTCGGCGGCCGCGAAGGCGCGTTCGGCATCTTCTTTTACGGACGCGGGGTAGGTCCCCACGACCGCCGCGAAATTGGCGGGATTGTGCGATTGGAAGGTCTTGCCGCCGGTGGCAGGGGTCCACTCACCGTTGATTAGATTATTAAATTCGATAGTCATAGAAGGGCTGCCGCGACTGCACTGGAACCGGTGCCAGAAGGGATGACTCCAGAATAGCCCATCCCTGGCAAACGCTACTGTAGCTGCAACGGCTTTCCTTTGGCCGAGGGAAGCTGGATGCCAAGCAACTTCGCGATGGTCGGTGCGACATCCAGATTGCTCACGAGGCCGAGTTGAATGCCCTTACGCACTCCGTAGCCGGTGGCGATGAAAATCGGATGCATGTCCGGGTCGCTCGCCGGATAAGCGTGGCTTCCGCCGATCTGCGGCACGGCCGCGGTCACAGGCCCGCCCGTCGTTCCGGAAAAGGAATAGCCGGTCTTCGCGGTAACCCAAAGCTGCCCGAACTGCGGATCGCGTTCCGGGCGCGGAAGGCCGAGCGCCGCGTAGTCGTCCGGACCATAGATATGGTCCACGCCCTCCAGCGTTGCAAGCGCCTCACGAGCCTTCCCGGCCAGTCCGGCATCGTCGAAGTAAACGAACGCGGAACCGCCTTCCGGGAGAACGTAGACTTTCTTATCAAGGCCGGCGGCATTGATCGCGTTCGTCGCGCGGATCTGCTTCGTGAATGCCTTGAAACCATGATCGGAGACCACGAGAATCGTGGTCCGGTCTTCTATGCCCGCATCGTGAACGGCGGCGACGATCTGCGCGACGCAGCCATCGAGAAACGCCATCGCGTCGCGCGCTGCCAGCGTGTTCGGGCCGTATTCGTGTTGCGTCGAATCGAGCGTGAGCAGATGGACGAGCAGCAGATCCGGCTTGTGCTCGCGGATGAGATACGCCCCGGCCTTCGTCCAGATCTGGTCTCGAAACACGATGTTGGCTTTGTTGAAGTCGGTCACGTCGTCCACTGAGATGGCGCCTTTGGCCACCATCTCGCGCTCAAGCGCACCGTTCGGCGACGCCATCTCCGGGAAGGCCCATGTAATGGTGGGCGCGTTGTTGATCGCGACCCAGTCCACCTGTGCCGTGGTTAGTCCGGCCTGATGCGCGGCGTCGTAAACGGTCGGGACGCGAACCATCTTTTCTTTGTCGACCGTCGGATCCACCTTCACGGGCGGCCACGAGCCGGTGTGGATGATCGCGCCGTTCAGCAGCAAGCCATGAACGTCGGCGGTCACGCCGGTGACCATCGTGGTGTGATTCGGCCATGTGATGGTGGGATTGATCCCGAGCATCGGACCGCCGGTGCCGCTCGCCATGAGTTTCCGCAGTGTGGGAATGGGCAGTTTTGGGTCGTCGAGAACGTTGGCGGGGAAGCCATCGAGCGAAATCACGACGACCTTCCCGCGCTGCGCGAGGGCACAGGACGGGAGAAGGAGGGCCAGGAGGAGACGCAGGAGCTTTTTCATGATTCAATGCAATTGTACGCCTCGCACATTGTGAGGCTGTGAATGTTCGGGCGAGGCCGCACGGCTCTAAGGAAGCTTCAGGGTCAGCCGGCGACCATCAGGCGCGACGGGTGGTGAGTTCGCGCCAGTTGAAGCCGAGTTCGACGACGAGCAGGGAACCCAACGTGAAAACGATGAGGCCGACGGCGGCGAGCCTGTCGTTAAGGTGGCTCCAGTAGAGGGGCCAGATATTCAGCACGCGGCTGGAGACGAAGGTGAACGTGACTGCATAGGAGCGAACCATCCATTGGCGATGCCGGGCGATTTGGCGGTTACGCGCCGTGATCAGGGCGGTGGTGGTGCAGACGACCCAGGCGGCGGCCTGCACGCAGGTTCCTGGCATGCCGGGCCGGCCGGCGGCGAGGGCGATCCCGGTCAAGGCACCGACAAAGACGGAAATAACGTAGATGCGACCGAGGACGCGATGGAATTTCAGGTGACGCCGGCGAAAGCGCGACGAGAACTGCACAGGGCCGGCCAGGAGAGCGATGACGCCGCCGAGTGTATGGGGGATGAGGAGATGGCGGTCGGCGATAACCTGCAGACGGTAGGCGTGATACATCGGGTAATCGGTGACGAGAAGAGCTTCCGATGTGATGAAGACAAAGAGCGTAGTGAGACCCAGGGAAATCCAGAGAAGGGTTTTGAATCCGGAACGTCCGGAACCGGGTGTGGGCAGGGTGGAAGATGCCATTATTCGCCTCGTGGATGGGTAGACGCAACGAGGGAAACCGCGGTCATTTCATTCGGCAAACGCTGGATTTCAGGCAGGACGAGCGAAGATCTGAAAATCGATTTCCACTTCATTCTTCACCTTGATGATTCCGCCACCGATACTGATGGGCGTGATTCCAAAATCGGTTTGTTTGAGAACGGTGTGTCCCGTGTAGAACTCGCCGGTCTGTTTCACGGTCAGGCTTAACGACTTGCTGACACCGTGTAAAGACAAATCGCCATCGACCTTCCATTGGCCGTCCGCCAATTTTTGGACGCGGGAAGAGCGAAAGGTTATCTCGGGAAACTTCTTCGTCTCCAGTACCATATCCTCCATATGTGTCTGGATCGTTGCCTGATCTTTCGCGTCGACTTTGGGGTCGGGCTTCACCGTCATCTTCGCGGTCTCAACCCGAAATTCGATGCGCTGGGCACCGGACTCCAGAATGGTGCCGGCGGATATCGGCGCGCTGACGGTATGGTCATGCGCGGCGGCTGACAACAGCCCGGACTTGCCAACGTGAATCGTGATCGTGCTGCGCTGTGTGTCGATGGCTTTTTCCTGAGCGGCTTTTTCCTGAGCAATCAGCGGCGCTGCCGCTGCCATCGCCGTGCAGAGAGCCAGAGTGCTAAGCCGCATAAGAATAAACCCTCCTTAAATTCCGTTCAAAGATTTTCGCCGGAAGCATACTTGTTACCGTCTGGCGCCCCGCCGCGATCAGCCGGTTTTCCCACTGCCCGATATGCCCCATTAGAAGGGACCGCTGCTGCACATGCCTTGTTCGTTCCCGGCGCAGCGATTCGTAGCGGCGCAGCGCCAATTGGGGAGTCGCCTCTCCGCAAAACGATTTGGCCAGGACCAGCGCGTCTTCGAGCGCCATGCAGCCACCCAATCCCAGATTCGGCGTGCAAGGGTGAGCGGCATCCCCGAGCAACACTACCCTCCCCTCTCCCCAGCGTTTCAGGGGAGCGAGATCGTATGCGCCATTTTTCAAAATCGCATTTTCTTCCGTCGCGGCAATCAGGCTTTCTACGGGCTGGTGCCAGCCCGCGAACATCCGCAGGAGATCGTGCCGGCGGCCTTCGGATGAGTCGGCGTGGTCGGAATCCGTATTCGCCGTGGCATACCATGTGAACCGGTCGCCGCCGGTGCCGAGAATGCCGAAACGCCTTCCTCGCCCCCAGGTTTCGCTGTTCGAGCCCGAGGGAACGGCTCCCCTGAGAGACGCGAGCCCCCGCCAGATCGTGTAGCCGCGGTAGATGGGTTCGTGAACTCCCAGTATTTGAGAGCGGACGCGCGAGCGAATGCCATCGGCGCCGATCACAAAGTCATGCTTCACCGAAGCACCACCAGCGAAATGGACTCCAACGCCGGATTTCCGCCGGTCGAGGTATTCGAAATCGTGGCCGAGACGGACACGCCCCGCCGGCAGCGCGGAAATCAGTGCGTCCAGCAGATCGCAGCGGCGCGTGCACAGAGCTGGTACGTCGAAATGGCCCAGTCCGATATCCATCAGGATCGAGCCTGTGATGGAGCGAACGAGGAACTGCTGGTTCGGCCCGCTCAATGCCGCCACGCGTTCGAGCACACCCAAGTCCTTCAGCACACGCGTAGCGTTGGGCCAAAGCATCATACCCGCCCCCACCTCGCGAAGCTCGTTTGCCCTTTCGTATACCGTCGCGTGGATGCCTGCGCGGTGAAGCGCGACGGCCGCGGCTACGCCGCCGATTCCACCGCCGATAATGCCGATATTCAGTCTCTGCAGGTTCATTGATTCAGGTTTACTTTTGGGTGCGTTGCGGCACCGGTGTCAAAGTCCGGAAGCTCTTCCGGAAGCAAGTCCGGAGACGGCGTGCCCGTTCCGCGAGGGGCTGTACCCGTCAGAAACCACGATCTCTAATAGGGATACCATGGCTCGGTTCTTCATCGCGGTTGGCTGCAACATTCCTTGCATACCCGGGACGGCTGCAGGTGAACTTTGGTTCCATGAGGAATTTCATTCGAAGTACCGTAAATGACGCCTGGACAACCGCAAAATGAACGGAAATCCGACCTTGCTCGGCGTCGGCAAGTCCATCGCAGTGAACGTGAAGCCGGCGGGCGACGCATGGTCGGGTAATGCCCTCATCAGGCAGACGGATTACGGCATTCAGGGCGCGGACGGACCCGCCAGGGTGCAAGACAGGGCGCACGATAAGATAGAAGTTCAATTCGACATCTGCGCACTTCCGAAATGACCGCTGTTCTATTGCGGGGTGTTGAATTCCGAAACAGTGCGGCAGCTTCCAACTTCCATTCTGTGCGCCGCATCCAAAACTCTGCAATGATTTCGGGCTCCCTATGGCTACATTGATTCAGCCCCGTGTTGTGCACAATCGACTTTCCAGCCCAGGCGGCGTGCGTCTGCATTCTTTTTGCCTTGTCCGTCCACTGCACTCCGGAACACAGGAAGAAGCTTTGCGTTGGCTGGCGGAGGCCCATATCCGGGCGGAAGAAACCCAGCGTCTGAACAACGGCCATCCACCGGTCAGTCCTGGTTTTGCGGCCATGATGCCCAGGCTGCTGCACCGCTACGGCTGTTCACCAGGCAAGATCTCCGCGCGCGGATCTGAATTGAACGATTACCTGCACACGTCATGGGAAAATATGGAAGTTTATCGTCTGGCGGAGAGTTCCAAAGGGGCCGGCATGTCGGTACGCTCGCAGGTCTTTGCACGCGCCGCGCACCGAACGATGAATGCGATGTTTGCGAACGAGCCCAACCCACCGGACGATCTCATCCACGTGACCTGCACCGGATACCTCTCCCCCAGCGCAGCCCAACTGATGGCAGTGGAAAAAGGTTGGCGGCGGACACGCGTCACCCACGCTTATCACATGGGCTGTTATGCCGCATTGCCGGCCATCCGCATCGGAAGCGGATTTCTGGCCTCCACAACCGGCCGGGCGCACCGCGTGGACATTGCGCACACCGAACTCTGCACCTTGCACCTTGACCCTTCAGACCACAGCCCCGAACAGCTCGTTGTGCAGAGCCTGTTCGCGGATGGTCACATCCGCTATACCCTGAGCGATGGCTCCGGCCCGGCTCCGGTCGCCACGGCGGACATGACTCATTCCGGGTACCGTATCCTTACCATGGCGGACGAACTGCTTGCAGACTCCGCCGACGACATGCGGTGGAGTCTGAGCGAGTGGGGATTCCGCATGGCCCTCACGCAGCAAGTGCCGGAAAAAATCGGCAATGCATTGCCCGCGTTCCTGGCGAGGCTTTTCTCGCAGGCAGGACTCGATTACGAAGCGGAGAAGGAGAGTGCAATTTTTGCGATCCACCCCGGCGGACCAAAGATCGTTGAACAAGTCTCGGATGCGCTGGGCCTGCGTCCGGAACAATCCGCCGCCAGCCGCACCGTATTGCTCAATTACGGGAACATGTCATCCGCAACTCTGCCGCATGTGTGGAATGAGATCCTGGAATCAGGCGCAGCCGAGCCCGGACAACTGGTGGCAAGTCTTGCGTTTGGTCCGGGCCTGACGATATGCGGCGCCTTGTTCCAGGTGGAACAGTGACCCCGTCCTTGTTACAGGCCGGATTCCGGACCCCAATTCCGGGGCTGACAATCCGCCATTTAATTCAGTCATGAAATACCTGCTGCTGTTGCCGCTGGCGGTGCAGGGGCTCGCCATCCTTGTGGATGAGTTCCACTTCCACTTCGCGCGCGGACTGCCGCGTTGGGAGCGCATTGGACATCCGCTCGATACCTTCACGGTGTTGGCTCCCATATTGTGGCTGGTCTTTACCGTGCCTTCCGAGCGCAATCTGATCGTCTACATCGTAGCCGCTGCATTCTCGTGCTTTTTCGTCACCAAGGACGAATTCGTACATGCCGATCTTTGCCCGCCGGCCGAGCACCTGAATCACGCCGTGCTCTTCATCGCGCATCCACTGGTTTTTGCCGCGTTGGCACTGCTGTGGCCGCTCTATCACTCGCCCGCCGGAGCAGCCGCGTGGCTCGAACGCTTTCGCGGCCTGGAATACGCCTTGCCGGCCCAGGCCACATTGATGGCACTGTACATGATCTATCAGGTTGTCTACTGGAAC
Organism: Bryobacterales bacterium; assembly: GCA_003136575.1. Taxonomy (GTDB): domain Bacteria; phylum Acidobacteriota; class Terriglobia; order Bryobacterales; family Bryobacteraceae; genus BOG-234. The sequence continues at coordinate 57,133 of PLEX01000198.1, forward strand.
CTGATCCGGAAGGCTCCGGCAACCGGGTTCGAGGCACGCCGGTGAGGAGCGCGTCACAACAGTCCGTAAACAATGAGATCTACCACGCCCTTGGCGAGCGCTGGTACAAAGCGCAGGACGATCCTGTGGCGCTGCTGCGCGCCGAGTCGCGATTGCGCAACCCCTGGGTCGCGGAGGAACTCCGCGCACGCTTCGCCGGGCGCTCACTCCGCATCCTCGATGCAGGCTGTGGGGGCGGTTTCCTTTCCAACTATCTGGCCACCCAGGGACACACCGTCGTTGGCCTCGATTTCGCTTCGGATGCGCTGAAAGTCGCCCGCCTGCATGACGCCACCGGCCGGGTGGAATTCATACAAGGAGATGCCTATCGACTTCCTTTCCAGGATGGCGCCTTTGATGCCATTTGCTGTATGGACTTCCTTGAGCACGTGGAAGAGCCGGAACTCTCCATCCGTGAAGCCGCCCGCGTGCTCGTGCCCGGCGGTTTGTTCGTCTATTACACCTTCAACCGTAACTGGCTGGCCTGGTTGGTGGCGATCAAAGGAGTGGAGTGGTTCGTGCCCAATACTCCGCCCAATATGCACGTTCTGCGTTTGTTCATCAAACCCGAAGATTTGAATTCCATGTGCGCGCGTTCCGGTCTCGCAGTAGATTCGGTGCGCGGCATGGCGCCGGTGGTCTTCTCCGCGGCGTTCTGGAAACTGCTCACCTTCCACACCGTGGCTGACAGTTTTGCCTTCCGATTCACACGATCGACCAGAATTTCCTATATTGGATTCGCCCGCAAGATACAAGAAGAGCAGGTCAACTTTTAGTAGATTTTTAATGCCGCTGCTTCGATAGCAAACGTGGCACGCCGATTCCCGAAGAAGAATGGCTGTCTGCGCGCGGCGTCGGCGCCGATACCGACATCGTGTCCAAGGAAATGTACGCGTTCGAAGATTCGCGATGGCCCGCGGCTGGTTCTTCGGCCCGAAAACACGGCCTCGGTGATTCGCGCCTGCATCGCAACTCTACTACATCGGCCCATGTTCCGGCGCGAGCCCGCAGAAAGGCCGTTACCGGCAGTTTTTTCAGATCGGCGCGGAAGCGATCGGCTGGAATCCCGTTCATCGACCCTGAAGGTCGAAAGGGTGTCGGTACGCCCGGGATGTTTTGCGATGTGGATGCGAGCCAGATCTGCCGACGGGAGACATTTTGTCCGTTCAGCCGAACCGGGTCCGCAAATTCCCTTTGATATCCTGATTCTTAACCCCACGCAACAGCGTAAATCCCGAAGGAGAACCAATCCCCAATTATGCCCGTTAAAGTTGGTATCAACGGCTTCGGCCGAATTGGCCGCAACGTTTTGCGCGCCGCGCTTGGAAATCCCGAAATCGAATTTGTTGCTGTCAATGACTTGACCAGCCCGGCCACACTGGCCCACCTGCTCAAGTACGACTCGATCTTGGGCAACCTGAAGAATGAAGTTTCCGCAGGGGAAGGATTCATTACAGTCGATGGCAAGAAGATCACCGTTTTCTCAGAGCGCGATCCTGCGAAGCTGGATTGGGCCTCTGTTGGCGCGCAGATCGTTGTCGAATCGACCGGCTTCTTTACAGATGCCCTTAAGGCCAAGGCTCACCTCGGCGCGACCGTCAAGAA
>PLEX01000198.1:58857-60292 GCA_003136575.1 Bryobacterales bacterium
AGCTACACCAACGACCAGGTCATTCTGGATACGCCGCACAAGGACTTGCGCCGCGCCCGCGCGGCTGCCCTCAGCATGATTCCCAGCTCGACGGGCGCAGCGAAGGCCCTCAAGCTCGTCATCCCAGAGACGGCCGGCAAGCTGGACGGTTTCGCGATTCGCGTCCCAACCCCCAACGTCTCGGTCGTCGATCTCACCTTCCTCTCCGAAAAGCCCGTTACAGTGGAAAGCATCAATGCCGCCATCAAGGCCGCCTCGGAAGGCGAGTTGAAGGGCATACTCGGCTACGAGACCAATGAACTCGTATCGAGCGACTTCAAGGGCGACAAGCGCAGCTCCATCTTTGACTCCCTGCTGACCAAGGTCGTAGGCAACCTCGCCAAGGTCATCAGCTGGTACGACAACGAGTGGGGCTATTCCAACCGCGTCGTCGACCTGATCGGGTTCCTGGAATCAAAAGGCCTGTAAGCCCACATCAAACCTGGAGCATTTCCACCCTGGCCGCAAAGCATTTTGCAGTCAGGGTGAGAGCCCACTTCCGCAAGACCATCATGTTATTTGGCAAGGATCACTTCCATGCGAGGTCGCAACACTCGATCACGAAGGATGACGAACCCCGGGCGACTCCTGCTTCTACTTGCACTCTTGTGTGCCGCATGGCTACAGGCTCAGACGGCTGCTCCTTGGCAGATTGGCCCGTTTTCCCGGCCCGACAACGGCAATCCGGTCATTGCTCCGCGGCCTGAATCCGTCTTTACCGATCCCATTCTCAAGGCGCCGGCACACTGGGAGGCGCTGCATGCCTTCAACCCCGCTGCGATCGTTCGCGATGGCAAAGTATTCGTTCTTTACCGCGCGGAAGATTCCTCTGGATCGATGGAGATAGGAGGCCACACATCGCGCCTTGGCCTCGCCGAGTCAACCGATGGCATTCACTTCACCCGCCGCGATACACCAGTCTTCTACCCTGCCAAGGACGCCCAGAAGGATCGCGAATGGCCAGGGGGTGTTGAAGATCCGCGCCTTGTCGAGAGCGAGGGTGGCGCCTACGTTCTCACCTATACCCAATGGAACCGCAAGACCTACTCCGTCGGCGTTGCCACCTCGCGCGATCTTATTCACTGGACCAAGCATGGACCGGCCTTTTTCACCGCTGCGGGCGGCAGATACTCCGATTTGAAATACAAATCCGCCGGCATCGTCACCCGGCTCGATCTTTCCAAGGGCCGCCTCATCGCAGCAAAGATCAACGGCAGGTTCTGGATGTACTGGGGCGAAGGCGCAATCCATCTAGCGACCTCGCGTGACCTCATCCAATGGACCCCGGTGGAAGACGCACAGGGATCTCCTATTGAACTTCTGCATCCTCGCCCGGACCGCTTCGACAGCTCGTTTCCCGAGCCGGGCCCTCCGCCCGTCCTCACCGATGCAGGCA
>PLEX01000080.1:0-4045 GCA_003136575.1 Bryobacterales bacterium
CTCCAGCGGCGTCCCGGCATCAGACGACCCGTGAATTCGTCGACGATTATGACTTCGCCGTCTTTCACGACGTAGTCCTTATCGCGCAGGAAGACCACGTGCGCCTTGAGCGCCTGCTGGATGTGGTGGTTCCATTCCACGTTCTGCGGCTCGTACATGTTGCCGATGCCGAGCAGCCTCTCCACCTTCAGCACTCCCTCTTCGGTGAGCGCGGTACTGCGATGCTTTTCATCGACGGTGAAATCGCCGGTGGTGTACTTTTCGCCGGGCTCCTTGCCTTCGATCACCTCGCCGCGGATCAGATGCGGGATAACCTTGTTCGCCTTGTAATACTTGTCGGTCGATTCTTCGCTGGGGCCGGAGATGATGAGCGGCGTGCGGGCCTCGTCAATCAGGATGGAATCGACCTCGTCGACGATCGCGAAGTTGTGGCCGCGCTGCGCGCAGTTGGCCAGCTGGAACTTCATGTTGTCGCGCAGATAGTCGAAGCCGAACTCGTTGTTNNTTGGTGCCGTAGGTGATGTCGGAATCGTAGGAAACCTTGCGCTGGCGGTCGTCGAGATCGTGAACGATGATGCCGACGGTCAGGCCGAGGAAGCGGTGGATGCGGCCCATCCACTCCGCGTCGCGTTTGGCGAGGTAATCGTTCACTGTGACGATGTGCACGCCCTTGCCGGAGAGGGCGTTGAGGTAGCTGGGGGCCGTGGCGACGAGCGTCTTGCCTTCGCCGGTCTTCATTTCCGCGATCTGGCCTTTGTGCAGAACCATGCCGCCGATCATCTGCACGTCGAAATGCCGCATGTTGAGGACGCGGCGACCGGCTTCGCGGACTACGGCGAAGGCTTCGGGGAGAATGTCGTCGAGAGTGGCACCACGGGAGAGGCTCTCTTTGAAGTCGATGGTTTTGGTGGCGAGGTCGATATCGGAGAGCTGCTGCATCGCCGGTTCCAGATCGTTGATCCTGACGACCAGCGGCCGCAGCGCCTTGAGCTCACGCTCGTTACGCGTGCCGAAAATTTTGGCCAGTACTTTATCAATGATCTCGAAAGCCATGGGATATTTTTATTTTAGCTCGGGTGGAGTGGCATGGAGAGGAGACGTGGAGTGCCGCAGATGAACCCGGAGGAATTCGGCCGGTAGAGTAGGACAGTGAGCGACGTCATCGGCGGCCCACTGTCCCCTCGTCGAACCGGACGAGCGGATTTCCCGCATCCGGCTCTCCTGAAAACCCTCGTCAGCGGCTTTCGCATGGTTTCACTCCCAGGAACTTCAGTCCCAGCCGTTTGAGATGCTCGTACAGCGACATCCCTCCCGGTATCTGGTAAGGGCGCTGGCTCCGATGATGCTCCAGATGATTCGCCAGCCGATAGCCGAGGTGCCAGTTTATGTTCCGGTACGCGTCGAGCGGGTATCCCAGCTAAAAGTAGTTCCCGCAGCCTTCCAGTTGCCGCTTCAGCTTGTCGATCAGGCGCGGGATCGGCGTACAGCCCTGACGACGATCTGTCATCTCGCTGATCCGGTCTCTCTCCCCCTGCAAAGCCTTCTTCGACGGCTCCACGCTCAGATGTCCGGTGTCCCGCTCATATCGGTCGCGATTCCAGCCAAACGTGTAACCCAGAAAGTCCAGACTCGCCTTCCCTTCCCCCAGATCGACCACGCGCGTCTTGTCCCGGTTGATCTCCAGCCCCAGCCATTCGATCTTCTCTTCGATCCAGCCTTGCAGACGCGGCCCCTGATAACGCGCCAGCACGACAAGGTAAGTAGCCCCGAAGAATCTCACCCCGAGGCTCTCTCAGAACCGTACTTGAACCTCTCGGCTCATACGGCTCCCGCCATGGAGCCACGCCGCACGCCCTATTGCCAGTGTGCGAACAACTTCGAATCGCGACGCGAGATGCGCGCAATCCAAGTGTCGCCCGCCGTTGATGACCGCGCAGCTTTTTGTACTTTCGATACGCCCAAAGGGCCAGTGAGCGGTCCGGTTGACGCATATAGGGATATAACGCCGAGCGATAATACCGCCCCTAATATTACAGCCAGCCCCGGATCCTCAGATTGAACATCCGCGACAAATCTTCGATTGCCTTATCACTGCGCAGATGCAGATTCCAGCTTCGAATTTCCTCGCGAATCGACCTCCCGCTTTGTCGGCAAAAGGCCGGGGCTGACGTTGATGAAGTGCTTGCCGAAGCGATTCTTCGATCTCCGCGGCTGAAAACCGTAACCCAGGAAATCGAACTTCTCGCTCCAGCCGACATTCTCCATGCGCGCGGCTATCGCTACCCGCACCTCCTGCGCCTCCGTTTCCGTCCGGCAATGCACGATCGCATCGTCGGCATACCGTTCGAAAGGCACCTGCGGATACTTTCTCCGCATCCACACATCGAACGCATAATGCAGAAAGAGATTCGCCAGCAGCGGAGAGATGACGCCACCTTGCGGCGTGCCCTTCCCACGTTCAGTCAACCGGCCTTCCTCGTCCTGCGCCGGGGCTTTTAACCACCGGTCTGTATAGAGGACTGCCCATGGATCTTTCGCGTGTTTCCGTACCGCCCGCATCAGCAACTCGTAATCGATGTTGTCGAAGAAGCCTTTGATATCCAGGTCGATCAATCCAGTCAAATCGCCAGCATCGCTGCCGTGCTTGCCCCACTGCGTCCAGTGCCGGGTTCCCTGGCCGATAGCCGTAAGAATCCGGGTGGAACAGCGGACCTATCTCAGGTTCCAGTCTCGACTTCACCACCATTTGCGCGATCCGGTCCGGTATTTTCACCGTCCGCACCGGTGGCGGAAAGTAACTGCCCGACGACATCCGATTCCAGATCCTGTACAGGTTCCTTTTCAGGTTCCTTTCGAAATCCGCAATCGACTGCTCGTCGACGCCTGCCGCTCCCTGATGGCCTTTACCCGTTTATACGCTTCCAGCACCTCCTACTTCGAAATTACAAACGGCTTTGCCTCACTCACAGGCTCCTCCCATTGCTGGTTGACCCATTGAATTCAGCTCCACAACACAACCCCTTCGCTCCATCCTGTTTCAAGGACTTCACCATTACTACGGGTTGTTCCGCCCCTCGGTTCCGCATCCGTACTCTCGCTCTCATGGTTCTTCCACTTGAGCTTCTCCGTTTACATCGGAGCCGAGGTTCCCACGTTTCGCTTGACCGCCGTCCAACAGATTCAGGCCACCTTAATGCCGGATGCAGCCCCGCCCGTGATCCGGTTCTTCCCGGACCTTTTCCTTCCGCGCTCACGACCATGGCTTTTGACCACAGCCGCCGGGAGTGGTTTGGAACCTGCTCCTGCAAGCCGGTTCCGAGGGGCCTTCCCTCACCAGTCAGGCAGTTACCCACGTGAGGCCCTCCTCGGGCCTTCGCGCTCGTGGCGCACAGTCGTCGGCGTAGCGCACCAGTTTGGCGTTCGCCCACTGCGCTGGTCCATCGGCCCGATGAAACAACTTGCCGAACCAATGCGGGTACAAGTTCGCAAGCAGAGGCGAAATCACCCCTCGGGCCACGAGCGAGGTGGCACGCCTCAACTTATCGAGGACAAGGCTGACCGACAGTCTGTGCGTTTGCTGCGGTCGCTCGTTCTGTAATGTTGGATCTGTCATATCGCTCCTCCATGGCGTGAGACCTGTGGGTGATGCCCGGTGGCTCACGCTACCGAGAAAAGCAGACGGAGGAACGGGAATGGCGCAAGTTGCTGAAAACGCGAAAGATAGAGTTTTCACTGTGGCATGTAGTTGGGCGGGTAGGGTTCCGGGCGAGAACGACAGCGTGGGCAAGCACAAGAGCACGCGGTGCCGGAAAGGCAACAAGACGTTGAGGAGGGTACTGGCACAGACGGCCTGGGCTGCGTCGCACTGTAAGAAGGGTTATCTGCGAGCCTGCTTCCACCGTGTCAAATCACGACGAGGATGGAAAAAGGCTATCGTTGCCACCGGACACAAGATTCTGACCATCGCCTTCCACATGCTCAGGAACAACCAGCCCTACAGGGAACTGGGCCACGACTACTTCGACCGCCTAAACCCCGCTCGCGC
>PLEX01000080.1:4168-36594 GCA_003136575.1 Bryobacterales bacterium
CGGCCCGGGTTCCGTGTGGGGTACATCCTCTGGCTTAGCCGGATTTGCGCGGATATGAGTTAGATGCCTCGGACGCTAATCGTGTTGGCACGCCGGACCGACTCGGGGCTTCGATCGACTACTGCTTCGCCGACGGCCCGGCCCAATACCGATCCCGTGAATTGATCGTCATCCCCGGCCGTTTGACGGCCAACTGGATCCTGCGGAATTCCGAAATCGCCGCCGGCCGGTCCGAGACATACCCGATGCTGTACTGGCTGCGCAGATCTTCCTCGATCTGTTTGTAAACCTGGTCTATCGTCTGCTTCTTCGAGACCTCGAAATAACTGCCTCCGGTTTCCTTCGCAAGACGCTGCATGACGCGTTTACCGAAATCGCTGCCAAAGCCACCGTCGCTGAACAGGATTGTATAGATCAGCGTGTTGCTGCGCTGAGCTTCCTGAACGGCGTCCGCCAGCGTGGCATTGCTGCCGTTTTCGCCACCGTCGGATAAAATCACCAGCGCCTTACGGCCCTGCTGCCTGCTCATCACTTCCTTCGAGGCGTCGGAGATTGCGTCGTAAAGCAGCGTGCCGCCACCGTACTGGCTGCGCAGTTCTTCGCGCGTCGGAGTGTTCACCATTCTCAGCGATTCCTGAAGGTCGGCGCGCGACGCGGTGAGAATCTGCTTCGTCTTCACATTCATATCGAACTGCATGACGAAAACTTTGTCTTTGCCCTCGCGCAGAACGTCGTCGATGAAGGTAAAACTCGCGCGGCGCTCGGCGTCCAGCACGTGTACCTGGCTCATGCTGGTATCCACCATGAGGCCGATCGTCAGCGGGAGATCGGTTTCGCGGGAGAAGTACCGGATAGCCTGAGGCCTGCCTTCTTCGACGAGCGAAAAATCGTCCTTGCCCAGATCGCGGACGAACTGCGCCTTCTTGTCGCGCACCGTGGCGAGAACGTTGACAACCTGGACATCGGATGAGAACGACGCCGGTTCCTGCTCCTGCGACCAGCCGTGCGTGGCGCACAAGAACCCGGCCGCCAAAAACAAAGTAGCCGCAGTCGCGGCGGCGGACTTCATCGATGGTCGATTCATACCAAATTCATTATCACGCCGCGGAGTGCTTTCCCGCATCCGTTCGCATTGCGCTTTGAGCCCAAGGGCCCCATTGCGGATCCACCCTCCGCATGGCGCGGTCCGCAACCTGAGCGACGTGAAGAGGATTTGGCAACCCAACGCCCTGCCGGCCTCTCGATGGGCACAGCTCCGAGGACGCAGTTCCGAAAACGCAAAACACTTCGGGTCCCATTTAGTGATAGACTTCTGTTTTCGGTAACGCCGGGTCCCAAAAACCAACATTTCAAAGGAGTGGATAAATGATCAACAGTCCGTTTTTCCGCCGCGCCGCGCTCGCCGCCGCAGCGGTTTCCGTAGTGGCTATCGTCGCTATTGCCGATGCCCCCGCCAACCTCACCGCCAGCCTCAAGCCCGGCAAACTTCAGATCAAATCCGCGGGCGCGCTTGCTTTCGGTCCGGACGGAGTTCTGTTTGTCGGCGATTCCCTCGGGGGCTCGGTGGTCGCAATCGACACCGGCGACCGCAACCCGTCCAAAGGCGCGGTTGCCATCAACGTCGACGGTCTCGACACTAGAGTCGCCGCAATGGTTGGCATCCCCGCGGATCAGATCGTCATCAACGACATGAAAGTCAACCCGCTGTCGAAGAACGTTTACCTGTCGGCATCGCGCGGCAAGGGCCCCGACGCTCAGCCGCTGATCATTAAGGTCGACACCGCCGGCGCAGTATCAAACGTCTCACTGGATAACGTCAGATTCGCTCAGGTGAGTCTGGTCGACGCACCGGAGCCGAATCCGACCGCGCGTCAGGACCCCAGAACCACCACGATCACCGACATGAACTACGTCGACGGCAACCTGCTTGTGGCCGGAATGTCCAACGAAGAGTGGAACTCCGCGCTGCGCTCCATTCCGGTGCCTTTCAGGAACGCCGAGCAGGGCGCGACGCTACAGATCTGGCATGATTCGCACGGCCGGTATGAGACCGCATCGCCGATCCGTACTTTCGTCCCGTATACGATAGCTGGCCGGCAGTACGTCATCGCGGCCTACACCTGCACACCGTTGGTGAAGATTCCCGTCGGTGATCTCAAAGCCGGAGCCAAAGTTAAGGGCCAGACGATCGCCGACCTCGGCGCCGGAAATCAGCCGCTCGATATGGTGCCGTATAAAAAGGACGGCAGGGAATACATCCTCGTAGCCAACTCCGCGTTCGGACTGCTGAAGGTGCAGGCCGATCACCTTGAGACCTACGCCACCATCGATTCTCCGACGAAGAATCCCGGCACCGCCGGAATGCCATTCGACAAGATCACGAGCGTGACGAATGTGAAGCAACTTTCGCAACTGGATGCATCGAGCGCCGTTGTTCTCACTGCAACATCGGGACCCGGACCGGCATACGCTCCCGGTCCGCCAGTCGGACCAATGAGCCTGAAGACCATCGCCCTGCCGTAGTGTGCGAAACGCGATTCTCGCAGGCGCGGTCACGCTCGGCCTCTTTTTTGTTGGCGTGGCCGCGCTTGCGCAATCTCCGGGTATCGAATTTCGGGACGGCGCGTTTCGTGTCAAAGGCTGGCAGGCGCCGCACCTGGAGCCGTCAGGAGGATGGGGCTCCGTCTTCCTGGTGTATGCCGGCGCAGGCAAGGTGCCGCCGCTGCTGGGTTCGTATGCTGTCGAATCGGGCACGCTGGTATTTCATCCGCGTTATCCTGTCGCCGGCGGCGTGCACTATCATGCCGTGTTCCGGGCGTCTTCGGGAGCGCTTATCACGGAGGAATTCGATGGCCCCGCTCGTGCCACGATTTCCGTTGCGCGCGTCGAACAGGTTTATCCGTCAGCAGACATCCTGCCATCCAATCTGCTCCGTCTATATATCGTTTTCTCGGCTCCCATGAGCCGGGGAGAAGCGGCTCACATCCACGTGGAAGACGACAAAGGCAAGGAACTGCCGGACGAACTCCTTCCCGGCCAGGAACTCTGGGATCCTTCTTTCCGGCGTCTCACCATGACGTTCGACCCCGGCCGAATCAAGCGCGGCCTCACATCGAATCGGACGATCGGTCCGCCAATCACCGAAGGCAAACATTACAAACTGGTAATCGATGCCGGCTGGCCCGATGCGCGCGGCGTTCCGATGGCTCAGGGTTTCTCCAGGACTTTCGTGGGCGGCCCGCCCCAGCGGACTCCTCCCGATATCGAAAAGTGGAACATAACCTCGCCGGCAAGGGGAACCATGAGCGCTCTGGTGGTCGACTTTCCGAACCCGATGAACTACGCGTTGCTCCTGAAGATGATCCGGGTCGCTCGCGGGCAGGCTATGGTTGCCGGGAGTGTTGCGCTCGACCGCCATGAATCCGAATGGCGTTTCACTCCCGATACGCCGTGGGTGCCGGGCGCTTACCAACTCGTGATCGATACCGCCATCGAGGACCTCGCAGGCAATCACATCGGAGCCGCCTTCGACATCGACATCTTCGATAAAGTTTCAAAGACACTCGATCGTAAGTCCGTCACCATCCCATTTGCGATCCGCTGAATCCCCGATCACAAGGCGTTAAGAAAAATCGCCGGCGGACATTTCGGCGGCGAGCAATTGCCGGTCTACGAAACGCGAAGAGCGCGGGCCGCATTGTTGGGCAGCAGATTCCCCGATTCAGCGGCAGGGGAACGCCACAACAAGTCGATTGCACCGCTTAGCGTTCACCTCGCTGCTGTCTCAGCGCCATTTAGCGACGGCCCGGCGGGCTTTCCGCTTTCCAGCACGGTCCACGCCGCTTCCGCCGTCGGCGCAGTGAGCGACTGCGCCAGCGCCAGCGAACTGTTGCCCGCATAGACAAGCACCTCGTGTGACACGTCCAGAGGGTTCTTCGCTGCAAATACCAGCGCGTTGCGCTCCGAGGCGTAGGTCTTGCCGTCTACCCTAAACTCCGCCGCGGAGTAATCAAGTCCGATCTTACCGAGCCACGCCGCCAGCGCGGAGTTCGTTTCCGGACGTCCGACAAAAATCACGTCCTTATGCGCGAGCAACGCGTCGGCGACTTCGAAATCCTTATAAATCGTCGTTTCGCGCTGCATCTGTTCGCGGAATCGCGTCTGAATCTGCTCCGCCGCATACCGGTTCATGCCGGCTTCGCGCAGGGTTCCGTACACAATCACGGGCGGCATCGCGGGCAAAGACCCGCGCCTGATATCTTCCGGCAAGTACGCGGGACCATCCCCGGGCTCGGGCGTCGCGAACTGAACACGCGCCGCAGCCAGATACGATTGCGCGGTCACCGTTTTCGTACTGTTCGCGGCAAAGTAATCGCGCATTGTCCTGAGGAACGCCTGGTCGCCCGACTTCCTGCGCAGCGAATCGAGGAACAACACGCCCTTCACCTCTTCGATGCGAAACGAATTCAGCGCGTCGGGTGCCGCAAGCGCCAGTCCGCGATAGCGGATCCGTTCGGCTTCAATCGCCTTATCCACGTCGGGTTGCTGCAGTATGCGGTAATAAGCGGCCGAACCCGCGGCAAACCAAGTATCGGCGGAAGAGGCCGGCAGTATCCAGCCCTTCCACAACTGCTCCTGACGATCTCTCCACGTCACGACCTTCGGCTTCTTCGCCGCGTCTTCTTGCTTCTTCGAACTCTCAGCCAGGCGCTCTTTTTCATTCGCGACGACCGAAGCCTTCAGCGCATCGGAAGGCTCGGCGCCGAACAAATAGTATCCCGAGGGATAAAGACCCTGGTTCGGACCCTCGCCGCCAGGCGTCTTCCACACGCTCTCATTCGGCCGGCCGAACGCCGCCCAAACCATCATGTGATTCGCCATGTCCGAACTCACGACCTTCGAATCCATGGTGCTGGCGCTGACCAGCGGCGCACTATCGAACGCCCGAAACGCGAACTGTTCGTCGATCTGTCCTTTATTGCGGTTGTAATGGTCCTGCCACGCCAAGTCGCGAACGGTGGGGACGAACGGCACGTATTCCGGCGCGCCCTTCGGATCGGGAAGGTACTCCAGTTTCACGTCCATGTCCTTGGCGTTGTTGTTGCCCCAGTAGAAACCGGTCGTGCCGCCGAACCATTCGTTCTTCGAACTGCGCCACAGCTTTGTGTGGCTTGTGCCGAGTTCGTACATGGCGATCTCGTCGTTCTTCGCGTCGCCGATCAGCCATTCGTTCGTGTAAAGGCCGTTGTTGCGCGTCCCCAACTGCTTCACGACTTCATCGACATTGCCGCCGTACTGAATTGCCATGCGGGCGCGGAAGGCCACCGGCGTGCCCTGCGCGTTGAATGGAGTCTGGCGGATGGTCGTTTCGGTTAACACGACGCCGGCGTCGTTCTGGTACCAGTCCGTACCGCTTTCGATGCCGCCCGGATAACTCTGCATCAACAGGCGGTGCCCGGTCTCCGGCCGAATATCGAGCATCACGTTGGTCTGTTCGGCGAGCGTCTGCGGCCACCAGGTAACGTGCCCGATCACCATCTTGCCGTCGCGCGTGGCTGGTCCGGTTGCGGCGAACGCGCTGCAATGTTCGGTCACTTTGGACTCGCCATCCGGTGTACCCGCATAAGCCGGGGCGGCAAACCCGGCACCTTCCATCCCAGTCGGTGTCATCCGCATCGCCGAAGAGAGCTCGTTCAGTTCCACCTCCGTATTCGCCAGAACGATGTCGACCAGATCGAGCTTGCGGCCGAGCCATTTGGCGCCTGCGGCGTTCGCACCATCGGCAATGCCGCGCATCTCCTCCAGAATTTCCTTGTCGAAGCCGCGCAGAAAAAGTGCGTCCGCCGTGGTTCGGTACGTGTTCCAGGTCTTCGCATCGGCTTTGCCGCCCAGATCGAAGGCGCAGCGCGTCAGATACTCAGGGATCTCCTTCGCCATGAGAAAACCGTGCTGATAGCCGCGCTCGTATGGCTTGCCTTCGATATGCAGATAGATCCAGCCCGCCGCCGGATACCGGTAAGCCGGGCCAAAGGTGCGAACGGCGTCGCGCGCTGGCCAACTATCGGCGCTGGACGCTTCATCCAGACTCACCCCTTCAAACCACGCCTTGCCGCGAAACGCCCCGCCACTGCCGACAGTGAGCAATATCTGATCCCGCGCGCGGCTGGCAACGAAGCGGAGAGAAAGGCGCGTCCAATCCTGCGTTCCACCGAGCGACACCGCATGGACGTCGAACGGCATCGATGCCATGGAAATCGTGGCGCCAATGGCGATCGGGGTCCGGTCGAGTTCCCGCACGGTCAGATCTTCGGTACGCACCCAGCCGGTGAGTTCGTAAGTCTTGCCGATGGCCAACGGGATCGGAGCGGATTGAACGCGGGCGTCGTTGCTGGTGCCGGCTTCGACACGCAGCGATTTGTTCGCCTCGCGAAGTTGGGTTGAATCGGGCGTGGCGAGACCTCGCACCGCGGTCCATTCCGGCCGCTCAACCGGAGAACTGTAAAGAGGCGTGGCGGCATGGGCAGTCGCCAGCGGGAGCAGACTCAGTGGCACAAGCCAGAAGCGTAAGCGGATCACGGGAATCTCCTTCATCACAGGATAGCGTCTTTTGATGAAAAGGCGCACGAACTGCCCACGCCAGCCAGCTCCTCAAATGTTTGGCCGCGCGTCGCGACCGGTGCCCTACTTGGCACCGGCCGGAGCGGAGCCTGGAAACGCCCAGGTTTCCGGATTCGCCGGCGGCTTAAATTCCTCGGTGCTGAATACGCGGAAATTCTCTCCGGGACCGGCGATCTTCAGTACCAGTGCCACCTGATACTTAATGCCCTGAAAATAGGGCACGCGAATCGTATGAATCCCTCCACTTAACTGCGTCAGTCCCGTCAGCGTGACCGCAGCATGCAGCCCGCCGTTATCGATGACCGGCTTGTCGTCGATAAACAGCATCGATCCATCGTCCGACGTCAGCTCCCAGCGGTATTCGCCGGGTTTGCCGATCCAGAACTTTCCCGTGTAATCGATGGCGAACCATTCAAGTCGCTTCGAGATTCCCGGAAAACCGAGCGAATAGTCCTGGGTCGGGATGTTCAGCGACGAAGTATAGATCGTGCCGCGCGGCTTTTCCTTCTGAAGTTCGTTCAGCTTCTTCGCTGAATGGATGTAATAGATAGTTCCCTTCAGTCCCGAAGGAATCACCACCGTGGTGCCGAAAACATAGACCTGATCGGGATCGTCGTTCTTGTCCTGCGCCGGACACTCCGCAGGCATCAGTCCGATCAGGACCGAGAGCATCGCCATCGGAAGCAGACGACGAAAAGTCAATTTTTCCCCGGGTCCGGCTTATCGCCAGGAGGCTCCGGCGGCTTCGGCTTAATGGCTTCTATTCGCAGCGCCACCAGATTCATACGCAGATCGCGCTCGGCATCCACTTCAACCGGATCGCCGTCGTGAAACTCCGACGCTTTGGATTTCTTGCCGTCGCGGATATACTTCGTGGAACTCGTGACAAACATGCGCAGAGGCTGGCCCTGCTCCACCTCGATCACGACATGCCCGCTTTCGAAAGCCTTGAACACGCCTTCAAACGTGGCCGGCGGCGGCGATTGCATCAAGGCGAACAAAACGGCAAGTGGTGCGAGCAGATTCATTTTGTCGTTTTCTTATCGGTCTTACCGTCGGCGGATTTCGGAACTCCCGCGAGGCTGGGAATCCCCATACTCCCGCTGAGTTTCAGAAGATTCTCCACGCCGAGCGAACCATCGATATAGATAATGGACACTTCGGTCTTCTGCGCGGAAATCAGCGCGAAACCTCCGATCTTATTATCTGCCGCCGCCCTGTTATAAATCTGGGTCGATTCGCCGTCTTCGCGAACATCGAGAATCACCTTCCAGTTTTTCAGGAAAGCGCGCAGCGGTTCGAGATCGCGGTCGTCGTATTGCCCGGGTTGGTCGAATTTCCATTCCCGAATATACATCCCCTTCATATTGGCGACCAACCCCTTCACGCCGTCGACATCTTTATCGTTATCGCCGCCGAGAAAACCGGATGCCAGCTTCAGCGTGTCCCCGTCGAGATTCAGATTCGTGGAAGACTTCGCGTGGGCGCCAATTTTATCGAGCTGCCTGAAGTCGAAGTCCTGAGCTACGAGCGACGGCGTAAAGCAACCCAGCGCGCCAACCACCAGCATAAGCGTTTTTTTCATTGTCATCCTCACTGCACAAATCTGACGTTTCGTTGAACCTTCGCCCGCACCCGCTGCAACTGATTGCGCGTGATCGCAAGCGCTGTCAGCAGATCGCGCCTTGCCTGCAAGGCTTTCGTTTCCTCGCGATGCTTGTAATCGACCACCACAGCCGGAACAATCGCGATCGCCGTCACGGCAGCTGCCAGCGCGAGCGTGAACGGCCGGCGGAACCACCGCTTCGGCTCCATGCCGATTACTTTCGGATCGACAGGTGCTTTCACGGCTGCGCCAACGGTCCTCGCCAGCACCTTTCCCGCAAAATCGTGCGAAGCGGGCTCGCGCCGCAGCGCCTCGCGCAGCGTCTTCTCAAAGTTTTCATTTTCCGGAATCATAAACAAACCTCGGGCACGGCCGTTCCACCGCGCGCCTCCGCCTTCATCAGCCCTCTTTTCTCCAATCGCCCGCGCAACAGAGCCAGCGAACGATGCAGATGGCTCTTCACCGTGCTCACCGGCATACCCAGTAACTCGGCGATCTCCGTGGGCTGCAGATCCTCCTGGTAGCGCAGCACGACCACCATTCGCGCCTTCTCCGGCAGCGCCTCGACCATGCCACGCAGCCGGTCCCGCGCCAGCAGATCCGTCATGGAGCCAGCGGCGGCCGGTTCCGGGATGTCATCCAGTCCGATAGCCGGCCGAAAACGCCGTTTGCGCAACTCGTCGATCGAACGGTGACAGATCGCGCGGCGCAGCCAGGAACTCGCGTGCACGGCGTTTTCAATCCGGCCGCTCTGTTCGAAGCATTGCAGGAAAACGTCCTGCGCCAGTTCCTCGGCCGTTTCGCGATTTCGCAGGAATCGCAGAGCGATGCTAAACACCATCGACTGGTTCTCTGCGACAATGTCCGCGAAATCAATCTCCACACTGACCATTACGCCCCGCCGCGGCCGGAGTTGGCAAATTGGCGCGAATAAAATCGAGCACCGCATGGTCCACCCAAAACCGCGGCGGCCGTTTGGAGAGAAATCCGAGATGCCCCCCGTAATCGGTGGCGATGAGGGTCAGGTTCGGATTCGCCGCGATGGCGGGATGCCCGAAAATCCGAAACGGGATGAATGTGTCGTCCTTCGCCTGAATCAGGGTGGTCGGCACGCGGATGCCTGCCAGAAAGTTCTGCGCCGATTGAGTGCCGTAGTAGTGCGCGGCTCCCCGAAAACCGAAAGAGGGGCCGGTGATGCGGTCGTCAATGGCCCAAAGAGAATCGCAGCCCGTCAGATCGGCCTGCGAATAGCGCCCGGTGGCGATCAGGCGCTGTTTCATGCGGTTCAGGAAGCGGGTTTCATACAGCGTGTTGTCGGGTTCGCCGATTCTCCGGGCGCATGCCTCCAGATCGATCGGCGTGGAAATCGCGCAAACGCCGCGAATCAGATCGGTCTCTCCTTCCTCCCCCGCCAACTTGAGCGAAACGTTGCCGCCGAGGGAGAACCCAACCAGAAAGACCGGCAGACCTGTTTTCTCAGCCTGCAACTGTCTCAGAAAGGCGCGCAGGTCGTAGGTCAACCCGGCATGGTACAGAGTCTTACACAGGTGCTCCGTGCCGCCGCAGCTGCGCATGTGGAATCGATGGGTGACGATGCCGGCGTTCAGCAGCTGCCACGCCATGCTCAGGTTATAGCCTGAATCGCCGGAGCCTTCGAGGCCGTGGAGCAGAACCACCTGCCCGACGGGCTCGCAGACGGGGCGCTGAGTGATGACGAGAACCTGCGTATCCGGGTCGGTGCGGATCAGGCGACGTTGTTCGGGATATGGCTGGAAATCGTAGCCGCGCGGCCAGAAGTTGCCGAGAATCGTTAAAAGGTGAGGGTTACGGACGATCGGTTCGAAGGGCCGCATGCAGCGAAGTCCTATTGTCGCAGTTAGCGACGGACAGGAGCGACGCCGCAGGCGGCGATTCGGGGAGAGACTACATAATCTCGGTATCTTCGCGAACCAGAGGACGCACCGAGCCTTCTTTGCGATTCAGGTCGTCGGCCAGAATGACGGCTTCCGCCAGATCCCGCATGGATCGCCGCAGACGGCGGCTTTCGTTGCGGAGCCGCAGATAGGCTTCTTCCTCGGTCAGGCTGTGCTTGAACTGCAGAATTCCCTTGGCGCGTTCGATCAGCTTGCGCGCTTCGAGCGTCCGCTTCATGTCGAGCGTTTCGGACATCAGGCGCGCGTTCTTGATGGCAATCGCCGCCTGCCCCGCAACCACCGTGACGAACCTTACCTCTTCGTCGGAAAACAAACGCATTTCGCGGGTATAGATATTGATCGACCCGATGACCTTTCCCATCGAGAGCAGCGGCGCCGCGAGGCCAGACACCAGCCCGGACTTCCGCGCCAGCTCCGGGTAGCGGTATTGCTTCTCGGCGTGAATATCGCGAATGATCACCGGCTGCCCGTCGCGAATGACTGCCTCGATTACGGAGCCTTCCATGCGAATCGGCATGCGATGCATGTAATCGG
Organism: Bryobacterales bacterium; assembly: GCA_003136575.1. GTDB lineage: Bacteria > Acidobacteriota > Terriglobia > Bryobacterales > Bryobacteraceae > BOG-234. The sequence continues at coordinate 14,861 of PLEX01000080.1, forward strand.
GCGACGAGCAACGCGCCGCGCTGACCGTCAGCTCCTTTTTTTCCTCGTCGACAAGCAAAATGGAGCAGACGGCCGAGTCCAGCGTTTCCGCCACCATCTCCGAAATAGCCTGAAGAATACGTTCGAGGTAGCTGTCGGTGGAAATCGTCTGCGCGACCGCGGCGAGCGTTTCCATACGCTTGACCGCGCTCATGGACTGGTCGGCCAGCTTGTGGCGGCCGATCAACCCGCCCATCTGTTCGCCGATAAATGTCACCAGCGCAACTTCGTCGGACGAGTGATGATGTGGTTCGCAATGGTGTACGTTGATGACGCCGATGAGTTCGCCGCCGCTCACCAACGGCACCGAAAGAAACGCCTCGTAGGTATCTTCCTGCAGGGAACTAAAACTCTTGAACCGCGAATCGGCGGCGGCGTTCTTGCTCAACGCCACGACGGAGTTGTGTACGGCGACCCAACCCGTGATGCCTTCGCCCATCTTCAGACGGACGTTGCCGATTTCGGCGTCGTGCGGAAGCTGCGAGGCCCTCAGCACGACTTCGTTAGTGGCCGTGTCGATCAGATAGACCAGGCACGCGTCGGAATCCGTCACGTTCATGGCGAGGCTGACTAGCTCGCGCAAAACCGCTTCCAGATCCTGATCCGAACTCACTATGCTGCTGATCCGGTGCAGGAGGGTTACCTGACTACCGGTTGTTTCTGCCATGGTGGGTGTCATATCTTTTGGGCGGTTTTTCAAAATAGAGTGCCCGAAATCTTAGTCTACGGGTCAAAGGCAGGGCGGGTCCAATACAATTTTTGTATCGGGAGAATGGGCTAATTCCGTTGCAATTGGTAATGTTTATTTGCTTTGTTTTGTTTGATTTGGATAGGTGGCGCAAATTCAGCCCATGTCCTGGACAAACAAGGATTATTTTGCATCCAAAGGTGCCCGCGACACATCCCGGTCAAACCGTTCTTAAGCCGGGCGTCTCCGAAGAACGCAAATGCCGACCGAAACCCTGGCGAAAAGGCGGCGCTGGCACGAAACCGCTTCCGGAAAACCCAGGTATTCAACCCGGGGGGGGATTCGTCTCTCGCTTCGCCGGAGCCGGAATTACAGGCGTTGCGCCACGGGGCGCATCCCGGATTCCCCGTTGCTCCGGTGCATCGCTTTTCCGAACAGGGTTCCGACCCCGCCCACGTTTATTCCGAGCAGCGGCCCGATCCAGAGCATATTCAGTCCGCCTCCGAGCGCGTCCCAATAGAGGAAGTGAGAAAGCTCGGCCTGCGTCGGGGCGCGCCGAGCGCTAAGAGCAAACTCATGAATGTTTCCCGGATCGAGCATCATGGCGTCGTGGAACAGGATCGTGATGCTCATTACGACAACCAGGCAAATGATGCCGCTGAATGAGTCCGCTCCGCAGCCCGACGCGGAGCGCCGCCGGAACACTGCCCGTCCGGTGTGCGGCCAGCATGCCCGCGCACAATATGGCCATCAGCGCGCCGACGATAAACCACCCAGTCATCCCATAAATCCCCGGGTGCGTGTCGCGAAGGTTTCCCATGACGGATGTGCCGCCGAGATTGCCCGGCAGAAGGAGGCCCGTCCACATACCGCCGATGACGATGCCGAAGAACGTGCCGAGCGACCTCTCATCGCCGCGTTGCGGCCCATGCGCCAGTAAAGAAACGGCCGCACTCAACGTTGTGCTTACCACGGCGGACCAGAACCACAAAGTACCTTTGGAAAGGGCCTGGTCGGACAGATCCCCAGAGCCGCCGCGGCGCGGTCCCCGGGAGTTACCTGCGATAGAATCCATTCCGCAACTATTGCATTATCGTTATGCACGGACACCTCCCAAAGGTTCTAAGCCGCTCAGCAGCCTTTGGTACGCACGCTGCGCCCGGGTTAACGCCTGCACGTCGCCGGGCTTCACGGTAAAGAACCGCTTCGCACGACCGCCGCGCTGTGGGGTCGGATCGCCCAGTCGCGATCTTACCAATCCTTTTTCCTCCAACCGGTCAAGGGTCGTATAAAGCGCGCCGGGCGAGGGTTCCCGATCTGTGCACGCCGTAATATCCGCGCCAATTGTGACTCTGTACCAATTCTCTCCCGCTCGCAGGATGACGAGCAGGACGATCTGCTCGAAACCGCCGAGAGTGTTCGCTGGGGGCATATAAACTACATCATAGTGTAAATTAGCGAGCCGCGTTCTTCGCCCAGGTTTGCTCCGTAGCCGGCCCACTGGCCAGCCCGTCAGCAAGCGGACGGGCGGCGTTTGCCGCGGTTCTGTGGAACCGCCCCACCCAACTGCTGCCGGACACACCCATCCTGATCTTGCTTTGACGACCGTATTTGGTCATATGTCACTCCACTGTTACGATGGGCTGCAGGTAGCCAAGGCGATGGCTAACGCCAACAGGCAGAAAACAAAGCCACATTCCATACATACAGTTCCGATGGAATGTGGCCCTTTTCGTGCACGTGGAGCGGCTGCAACGGTTAACGCGATGTGACGCGTTCCAGCCCCCAAGGTACCCGATCCTCCAGCGGGATCTTGGATGAAGCGGCGGACTTACCCTCCTTGTCCGCCGCTTTCCCAGGCTTCTCCGTTTTGCTTTCCGTGCGCGACCGGGCAGACAGAGGTCGCGGCAAAGCAGTGGCGAGGGCCGCTGAGGAAGTCTAACCGCGAACGTTACGAAATGCCAAATGCGGCGGGTGGGGATTATGACGAGACTCGAACTGAGTGTGTTCCGAAATGCCCTCCAGAATATTCGGTCCGAATTGCTGTACGCACGCCGCCGCCGCGAGTTTTCCGCTATTCGGACGATGCAGGGCAGCAATATTCAGCGCACCCTGGTAATTGAGTTTCCGGAACATGACGTCATCCCGATGACTGCCATACGCTCCGCGCTCAGCCGTATCGACGCGGGCCTGTTCGGAACTTGCCTCGACTGCGAACGGGAGATTGGTTTGAAGCGGCTCGCGGCGATGCCGTGGGCGGCGTTGTGCTCCGTGTGCCAACCGGCGGGGTCCCACAGGCTCAACCATGCTCGAACGGACAACAACGTCCCGGTCAGGGATCCCGCAGGGAGGGAGGACGACTGCGGCCGTTCGCTGCGATGGTGAGCGACCCATGCCCCGACTAAATCGATCCGTTTCCGGCCCACGCGGAGCACGGCGTCCCGCCGATGGGCGGCGGCAGGAGGGGTATGCGCTCCACGAGTTTATTGCGCAAAACCGCGACGAAATCATCCGGTGTTGCCGGGCGAAAGTCGCCACGAGATCGATTCCGCCACCCGGCGAGTTGGAAATCAACCACGGGGTTCCATTGTTTCTGGATCAGTTGGTCGACGCGCTGCGAGCCGGATCGGCAACGAGTCCGGCGATCGACGGGAGTGCCAGCCGGCACGGACACGACCTGCTCCTCAGAGGGTTCACCGTGTCGCAGGTTGTACACGATTATGGCGACGTCTGCCAGGCCGTCAGCGAGTTGGCGATGGAAACTGACACGCCGTTCAGCACGGAAGACTTCCGCCTGCTCAACCGATGTCTTGACGACGCGATCGCGGCTGCGGTCACAACACACGAATTCGAAAGCCGGCAGGCCAGTCTCGATGACGCCGCGAAGCGTGGCAACGAGCGGATGGGTTTCCTCGTTCATGAACTGCGAAACCTGGTCACTACGGCGATTGTCGCGTTCGAACTTCTGGAGGCGGACAATGCAGGCGTCTCGGGGAGGACCGGGGCGGTTCTCAATCGCAGTCTCACGGGACTGCGAGATCTGGTCGCTCAGTCTCTGGGCGATATCCGCCTGAAGCATGCGGCGACAACCAGGAGACGGTTCCCGATTTCGGAACTCATCGGGGAGGTCGAGGCGGCCGCCACATTGGCGGCGAATGCCAGAGGCGTCAAATTATCCGTAATGCCAGTCAAAGTTGAAATTGCGATTGAGGCTGACAAACAAGTCCTCGCGGCGGTGGTGATGAATTTATTGCAAAACGCGTTCAAATTTACGCGCCCCCGGACCACTGTGACGCTCCGGGCCGTCACCAGGGCGGGCCGCGTACTGCTCGATGTCCAGGATGAATGCGGGGGGCTGCCAGGTGGGGATGTCAACGAACTGTTCCGGCCGTTCGAACAGAAAAGCGCCGATCGAACCGGCTTAGGCATCGGACTCCCATTCAGCCGATGGGGCGCAGAAGCAAACGGCGGCCGGCTCTATGCCTGCGACCTGCCCGACAAGGGATGCATCTTCACTTTGGACCTGCCGCAGTCTCCGGGTGCCGGAGACTAAGTCCCCGCATCTTTAGCGAAAAAATGGATCGGCACACGCGGAACCCGTGGCCTCGCAGTGACCGCCAATGGCCACGGGTTCGACGGAATGTTGTGCAAACCAATACAATCGACAGACCGGCGCGCTGCAAAAAGCGGGCCCGCGGCAATGCGACCACGCCGAATCACGGTGTCAGCGGGGAATCCGGTGGGTCAGGTCCGTCCAAAGTCTGACGACTCCACCCCATAGACCGACCGCCTGAAGAACCAGGACGCAGGTTGCGACAACGACGACGATGTTAAGAATCGCACGAATGGCCCCGGCCATCGGAATGTACGTGTTGACGAGCCACAGAATTACTCCAACCACAATCAGCGCCACAGCGACCTTCATAATAGTCGCGATGCCCGCCGGCAGCTTATCGCTGTTTAAAGTTTCCATCCCGCACCTCGCCATGGTCTGTGCACGAGAAGTGCCAACCCGCGACGAGTGACTTTCGAACGTTCGCAGCCGGTCTCTGGCGGACCTTCCTCCTGCGCAACGCAGTTTGGGCGTAGAAATGCGATCATTTCAACAACATGGATGCTACCAATTCAGACGCACTGGTATTTTTTGGCGCGACCGGCGATCTCGCCTATAAGCAGATTTTTCCCTCGTTGCAGTCGCTCGTCGCGCGCCACGGTCTTAACATTCCGATCATCGGCGTGGCGAAGGCGGGATGGGACCTCGATCGGTTGAAGGCGCGGGCCCGCGAGAGCATTTCGAAAAATGGCGGGCTGGACGAAACCGCTTTCGCAAAGCTTTCCGCGCTGCTCCGGTACGTCGATGGCGACTACCGCGACGCGGAGACTTACGTCGCGCTGCGAAAGACTCTGGGTGAGACCAGCCGGCCTCTGCACTACCTCGCCATCCCGCCCAGCATGTTTGGACCGGTGGCCGAAGGCCTCGCAAAATCCGGCTGTTCGGCCAATGCCCGCGTTGTGGTGGAAAAGCCGTTCGGCCGCGATCTAGGTTCCGCGAAAGAACTGCATAAGATCCTCTACGAATTCTTTCCCGAGGAAGCGATCTTCCGGATCGACCATTTTCTTGGCAAGGAACCCGTTCAGAATATTCTTTATCTGCGGTTCGCCAACCTGTTTCTGGAACCGCTGTGGAATCGAACCTACGTCGATTCGGTCCAGATCACGATGGCGGAAAACTTCGGCGTGCAGGGCCGTGGTGCGTTTTACGAAGAAGCCGGCGCAATCCGGGACGTGATTCAGAATCACTTGTTCCAGGTGCTGGCGTGTCTGGCGATGGATCCTCCGACCGGTGAAGAGAAGGACGCGGTGCGGCACGAGAAGGCTCGTCTGCTCAGAGCGATCAGGCCGCTTACCCCGGGGGACACCATACGCGGCCAGTTCAAGGGTTACCGGAACGAGCCGGGGGTTGCGCCCGAGTCGCAGGTGGAAACCTACGCGGCGCTAAGGCTTTTTATCGACACGTGGCGATGGGCGGGCGTGCCATTCTACATTCGGGCCGGCAAGTGCCTGCCCGTCACCGTGACCGAAGTGATTGTGAACTTCAAGCGGCCGCCATGGCAGGCATTTCCGGAAGAGGCACCGGGCCGGGCGGATCGCCTGCGTTTGCGGCTCAGCCCTGACGTGGTCATCGGACTTGGAATGCGCGTGAAACTCCCCGGCGAGCAGATGGAGGGAGAGGACGTGGAATTAATTGCGATGCATCGGAGCGGGACCGAAATGTCACCGTACGAACGGCTCCTCGGAGATGCCTTGCGGGGAGACCAGTCGCTCTTCGCCAGCGAGGATGCGATCGAGGCCCAGTGGAGGATCGTGGAACCGATATTGGGTGACGCGACACCCATCCACGAATATGAACAGAACACCTGGGGGCCGGCGGAAGCGGATTCGATGGTCAAAGAGCCGGGCGGGTGGCTGAACCCGGCAGTTGCCGGCGTCACATAGCAGGGGAACTGAAAAGTGGCTTCGCCCGATGGCGCGAGCGGACGCGAAGTTACTTCCGTCGGCCAAATGTGTCGCCGAAGAAATCGCCGTCATTCCAGACCGGCTGGTTGTCGTCCTGCGCGGTGAGGTAGCCGAGCAGAAAATCGAATCGGGTGTCCGCGGTCGGTCGCCCCAGATGGCGTACAATCGGTGGCCAAGAGGGCTAAAGTGGAAACGGAGGCGATTGCTGAGGTTCTGGGCGGGCGGAAGGTGTTTGGCCGGTCCATAAAGAATCCCGGCGAACTGGCACACCTCATCCGCGCAGCCTGCCGGCCGGTTTTGTTTCGGCGCTCGCACAACGGCTTCATCTGGTCAAGGGTGTTCTTTCGCGAAAACTGGCATTTCACAGCGAACGTTGACTCGCAGACTGAGCCATGGATTCCTGTTGACGTCTTCCGAATCGGATCGTACCGTCAGAATGGCACGAGTATACGCCAACGCCGTTGAGATGCTCGGCGACGAGGGAAAAGCGATTGAATGGCTTGGTACTCCGAACCGGGCTTTGGGCGGCGAAAGTCCGCTGGATCAGCTCGATACCGACACTGGCGCACGCATGGTGGAAGACATTCTTGGACGAATCGCCTATGGCATCTACAGTTGATGCGGTTCTGGAGGATATGCCGGCGTCGGTATGCCAGGGATGCGGCGAACGGCGAGGGATCGCGGCGTATGGCGGTCGATGGAATAGCCGCGGGGTGCGCATGGTCTACGCGTCGACTATTTTGTCGCTGGCGGCGGCTGAGGCTTTCGTCAACCTGGAGCCGAATCGGAGACCGGCCGACTTGATTTCAATAGAAGGAGACGTGCCCGATGCGATTGTGAAGCTCATGCTCGACGTGGAAGCACTCCCGGCAAGCTGGTACGAAAGAAGGGACGAATCTCTGCGCCGATTCGGAGACGAGTGGGTTCGCGACGGACGAAGCGCTGTTTTCCTTGTCCCGTCCGCGGCAATTCGGGTGAAATGGAACGTGCTCCTGAACCCCGCACATGCTGAGTTCGCCGGGATCGCACTCAGAGATCCGAAACCCTTTGAATTTGACTCGCGCATGCTCCGGTAGAAGCGCGCGTCCTCTGGCACGCGCTCGCGCAGCGACCGTTGATGGTCGGCTTCCAGGTCTAAAACACGAACTGCGCAATTCGGCGGTACCAACGGTGAGACGTAACGTCGGAAGTATTAAATCTATGGCTAAGAATCATCAAGGGGTTCCGTCGCGCGGCTTCATCGCGGAATGGACCGTAACGCTCGTTTTTCTCCTGTTCGGCACCACCACGCTTGCCCAGGCGTTCGTGATCCCGACCGGTTCCATGGAGGATACGCTTCTGGTCGGCGATCATCTGCTGGTCGACAAGCTCGCCTACGCGCCGCATGATCCGGCCACCGCCCGTCTGCTGCCGTACAGCGACGTCAAGCGCGGCGACATCATCATTTTCCGCTATCCCGTCAACCTCGATCAGACGCTCGTGAAGCGGGCGATCGGCGTACCCGGCGACCGAATTCATCTGGAAAACCGCCGCGTTTTCCTCAATGGCCACGCTATCGACGAACCCTACGCGGCCTATAAGAACCCGCCCGACGCCTATGCCGACAATTTCCCCGCCACCCCGCCGGACTTGCGCGTCTTTACACGCGCGCGGACGATGCTGGCTGAGGACGTGCGCGACGGGGAACTGGTTGTCCCGCAGGGTTATTACTTCGCGATGGGCGATAACCGGGACAATTCCTCCGACAGCCGGTATTGGGGCCTGGTTCCACGGGAAAATATTATCGGCAGGCCGTTAGTGATTTATTGGTCTTACGATGCAAGCACCGCGGAGTTGTCCGATCCGGGCGCCACCATCCCCCATCTGCTCGATGTGCTCACGCACTTTCCGACCAAGACGCGCTGGAGCCGCACCTTCCGGCTGATCCGCTCGTATCCGATTTCTTAGGGCATCCGGGGCAGGCTGAAGCGCGCCCACAGCGCTTGCTAATGTTGTTTCGTAATTCGGAGAGCCATGCGGATGGCCGCGCGGCCAAATCGTGGGCGTGTTACTGAAAAGGGGAAACTGCATTGGCGGCCAAAGAAACTCAACCAGTCGAAACGAAAAGTGTGTTGTCCGTCGACGTGGGCGGCACCCACGTGAAGATTCTTGCCACCGGTCAGTCCGAGCCGCGAAAGTTCACATCCGGACCGACTCTGACACCGGCGCGGATGGTGGCTGGAGTCAAAAAACTGGCGGGAGACTGGCAGTATGAACTCGTCTCCATCGGATACCCGGGACCGGTTTTGCGAAATCGGCCGGTAGCCGAACCTCATAATCTGGCTTCCGGCTGGATGGGTTTTAACTTCGAGAAAGCGTTTGGACGCCCGGTGAAGGTCATCAACGACGCGGCCATGCAGGCGCTTGGCAGCTACAAGAGCGGCAAAATGCTGTTCCTCGGGTTGGGCACCGGTCTCGGCTCCGCAATGATCGTCGAAGGCCTGATAGAACCCATGGAATTGAGTCATCTCCCCTATAAGAAAGCTACTTATGAGGACTATGTTGGCGAACGGGCATTGGAACGATGGGGCAAGAAGAAGTGGAGGCATTACGTCGAGGACGTGATTGGCCGTCTGATTGCCGCACTGGAACCGGACGACGTGGTGATCGGCGGCGGTAATGTCCGGGTACTGAAGAAGCTTCCGCCAGGCTGCCGGGCGGGCGATAACGCCAACGCGTTCGCCGGGGGTTTTCGGTTGTGGGCGGCCGATTCGGCACCCGCGCCCGCTTCGGCCAGGATGGCGGACACGGCTTCATCGGCTATCCGGAGCGTAGCCGCGACCAGACGGTAGTTCCCTGGCACGAGGAGCGGCTCAGTATTGCCGGCCACCCGTCGCGGCGTTTTCGACGCGTTTCCTCATCGTAACCGCCGCATTACTATAATGACGATATCTATGTTTTTCCGTCGCGAGCGAGCCAAAGTTTTGAGTTTCGAAGATCATATGTCCCTGGCGCGGACCGCGGGGTTCCGCGTGTCATCCTCCGCCGGCGGAACGCGCATCGAACGCAATGGAATCGCCTGTGTCGTTCAGCCGGGCGAAGCCGACGTGCCGCGCATCGTGGAACGCTCCGGCGTCGTGATCGGCAATGAGATCGGAACGCTCACGGACGGCGGTTTCCAAAAGTTCTTCCGCACTCCCAGTGGCAAGAGCAAGCCTGCTCTGGCCGATGAGCTCACAGCCATTCACGATTTTCAGGAAGACCTGCGCGAAGCGCTCGGACTCACCACCCTTTACAACGAGGCGCTGGGAACGGTTTCGAACAAATATCTGTACGACAGGGTCAAGGGACGCGATCAGGCTCCTTCTCACAAGCCGTGGCAAACCACGGCGTAATCGGCTGTGAAAATCGGAAAACTTGAGATCCCGTCCTTTGTCAGCGAACGGGCGGAGACGGCGTGGTGGGATCAGAACCGCTCTGAGGTCGAAGCGCACCTGCGCGGCGCGATACGCAAACGACAGTCCGCACCGCCGCTCGAAGTGATGACTCGGGGCTTCAGGAAAAAGCTTAAGCCGGTGGCTGTGCGTCTGGCGGGAGTGGAACTCGACGCCGCGCGCAAAATCGCTGAAGACCGGGGCATCGCGTACGACGCCTACATCAAGACATTGATGAAGGCGTGACGCAGGTTTCAGATTGTCTGTGATCCGGCGATGCTTTGCCGCCGGGTTGCCCCCACCGCCCTCTTTGGCGGGTACTTCAGCCGCGACGTGGCCCGACCAGCATCTCTTCCAGCTGACGAAACAACCGCTCCAGCGCGTGGCGGCCTTCGGCGGTGATCTGAAACCACGTTTTCGGCTTCCGATCGACGAAGGCCTTCTCCGACCGGACGTAGCCGGCGGCTTCGAGTTTGCGGAGATGTGTCCCGAGGTTACCGTCCGATATTCCGAGATTCTTTTGCAGGAACGTGAAGTCGACGGCGTCGTTTCCGACGAGGGCCGCAAGGATCGACAACCTGGGCCGCGACAGAACCGCGTCGTCAAGCTCCAGTGCAAGGTTCCTCATGCCGGAAGTACTTGACGCCGCGCGCTTCGCCGGCCCAGCAGCCCCGCCAGAACCAGCGTGCCGCCAATCCAAAAACCGGGCAGCCAATACATAACCGGGCCGGCAACCACGGCGACGATCAGGGAAATGAACATTACGCCGGCGGCCCAGAACCATTCCGCCGACAAAAGCGCGCCGTTCATCACATAACCCACAAATTGCAGCGACGCCCAGACAAATACGACCAGATACCAGTGCTCCGCGATCAACCCGGAGACAACCAGCGCGGCGGTCCAGAGCAGTCCGATCCCGACGATGCCGGCCCAGCATAGTCCTGCCTCCCTGCTGAATCTGGGACGCACGCCGCGTTGCTCCATCCGTGTTTTCACCCGGCGGATCAGATACCATTGCAACGGCCAGCCGACGCCAAATACCAGAACCGGCATCACCCAGGGAATGAGGGTGGTTCGTTGGGTTAATCCAAGATAAGCGCAAATGGCGTAACCGATCACCACGACACAACCCCAAGCCAATGTGATTGGCCATCGGTAATTCGGGGCAGGCTGGGTTTTCGACACCACGTCGCGCAGAAAGCGCACGTCGTTCAAGACATTCGAATCGTCCATATTCAAGGCTCCTGTTCTAGCACTCCTTTTTTTAGAGTACTCTCATACAAGGAGTATCATGGAGGTTACAGCGTTGTCAAGCGAATTCGCGGACTTTTGCAGAAACCGACCCGTGGCCGTGCTATGGACGTCCCCGGGGCCCAGGCAACCGCGCAAGGCGTAACAGCTAATCGTTATGACGCATCACGCGCTATTGTGCTGGCCGTTCGCGTGTCTTTTGGCGTGCGTCAACCTCCTCGTCGGTGAGACGCGCGTCATAAATCGAGCGGGGTTCTATGGTTCGCGCGACGAGAGTCGCAGTAGCCACAGCCAGCATCAGCGGTACTATAAACGATCGGTCGCGCCCGGTCAGTTCCATCATCAGTATCACTGTCGAGATCGGGCCTTGAGTTGTGGCCGCCAGAACCGCCGCTGCACCGATTAAGGCGAACAGTCCGGGGGGCACACCGGGCCAGAACCAGGACCAGGCATGCCCGAGCGAAGCGCCGAGCAATGCGCCAACTGTCAGGGAAGGCGTGAACAAGCCGCCGGGGGCGCCGCTGCGCACGCACAACACCGTCGCGGCGGGCTTAAGCACAAGCAGAGTCAGCAGCAAGGACGGCGCTGCCTGGTTCGTGAACGCGAGCTGCGAAATATCCCCGCCGTTGCCAAGCAACTGCGGGAATGGGATTGAGATCGCGCCAAGCAGCCCCAATCCCAACAGCGGCGCCGTCAGCCGACGCCAGCCTTGGGGCTTATTACGATCGGCCCAGGTGACCGCCCGAACATATCCCACCGAAACCACACCCGCGATGGGCCCGGCCAGAACCGCCCATGCGATGGACGAAACAGAGGCGGGATAAGCCGGGATGAGGTAGGTCGGCGCATTCGGCAGCCACAACCACGAAACCGCCGCGGCCACCACGGAAGCCAGCAGAGCGGGTAGAACGTACCTGAGTGCCAGCATCCCGCGCATCACCTCCAGCGAGAAAAGCGCTCCTCCCAACGGTACGCCGTACGCTGCGGCCATCCCGGCCCCAGCACCGCACGCAACCAGAAGACGGCGTTGTTCGTCGGACAACTTCGCCCTGTCCGAAAAGAAGTTGGCGAATACGGCACCCGCTTGCTTCGGTGCGCCCTCGCGGCCCAGCGACGCGCCCATGCCCACAATGACCACTGAAAGCAAAGCGCTGCCCAATGTACGCAAAGCCGGCATTCGGCCGGCGTGGAACCAAATAGCGGCCGTAGTATCTATTCCGTTACCACTGGACAAACGCCTCAGGATCAGTTGTCCCGCGCCGGTCACGAGGCCGGCGCCGAACAACACGAGAATGTGGCGCCACGCACCGGCGTCTTCGGTGGCGTCTAACAGGCTGGCGCCGGGACCGCCCCACATAAGGCGCTGAACCATTTCCAACAGCCGGGTCAGCGCCGCCGCAGCTATGCCTGTACCGATGCCCGTGAGCAACACCGCCAACCAGAACGGGGCTGCGCGAGGGCGGCCAAGCGTGGAAGGTGTCAGGTCGCCCATGGTTGATTGCGGCATTTGAGACGGCGTCAATGCCATTTATACCAGTGCAGGACGACTTTAGACTCACTAAAAACGCCGGATAGACAGGACGTTCTGGTTTCTTCCTCGATATTTTTTCGGTGAAGTGAGCACAAACGGGACACAAGCGAATCAGCCGGAGAACGAGATTGATAGCCGTATGTCTGGTGCACCTCGTATTCTCTTGTCGTCAATAACGGCGTCGGTACCGCCTCAACTGTCATCGGCTGCTCCGCCAGGCCGAAGGGCGCAGTATCTCGACGTATTCAGCTCCTCGCTCAGTCAGGATTTGAACGCGGAACCACGTCCAGATCGTCCTTCAGGTGCCAGGTCGGCGCCCTGTTGATCGCCTTTGTAGAAATCCAATGCTGAGTAAGTTCAGCCTGGCGCGCGTAGCTGTTTCAGCCGTTCGTCATGGCCGAAGCAGGCTCACCATGAAACCGGTCGCACGTCCTGGAAGACTATGGATCGCCCGCAGCGCGGACAATTCGGATTCGTGGCGCGTGCTGCGACGCTTCGTTGCGCTACCTTACGATCACGGCTCGGTTTGGTCGCGGATTCGTTTGAAGGTGGCTCGGCTTTGTTGTGGGTCGGTTTGCCGACGTATCCGGCTCTCCGCGGGCTTTTTACTTAGGATCTGGCTGCGCCTTCTTCGCCTTCGCCGCTGGTTTGACCGCGCCGCCTTCGGGCTTCCTCACCTGCTGGAAATACTCCTGCACGTAAGCCTGCACGGACAGCGGGATTTCATCGCGGCTCACTTCGCCCTCGCCTTCACCGTGAGTGGCGGCTTTGTCCTTGTACGCAGTCGTCAGCTTCTGGTTGCCGGACTGCACTTCGATCATCGATTCGCCCGACACCTGTTCCGACCGTTTACCGATCAGTTCGCTGATCTTGCCCATCGCCTTCATCTGCGCTGCCGCCTTGATGGCCTTCAGTCCGTCTTCCGACCCGGCGACGCTGGGGCCCTCCTGCTGCTGGTCGCCGTTGCCGCTGGTCTGGCCCGGCGAGTTGCCCTTTTGCGCATTGCCGCTGGCCTCGCCGTCGGCGGCCTGCTTGTTTTCCTCGTCGCCCGATTCGCCCTGCTGCTGACCAGCCTGTGCCTGGTTGCCCGGCTTCGATTGCTGTTGCTTTCCGCCCGAGCTTTTCTTATCGGCCTGCGGACTGGGCGCGCCCATCATGTTGTCCATGGCGTCTTTCAACTTTGAAAGAAGCGACTTCTCGGATCGCTCACCGCTCTTCGCGCCACTCTGCGCGCCTTGCTGATCCGGAGAAGATTCGCCGGGCTTCTTGTTCTCTCCCGATTGCGAGCCATTGCCGTTCTTCGGCGCGTCTTTGGGCGATTCCAGCGGATCGCCGTTCTGCATGTTCTGGTCGAGTTTCGCGTCCTGCCCGTTGCCCGGCGACTTTTCCGCCGATTTCAAAGCATCCGCAAGCGCCTCGTCCAGTTTTTCGTCCGGCTTCTGGTCCAGATTGGCGCCCAGGCCGAGTTTTGAAAGGAGGGACCGCGCTTCGTCGAAGTCGTTTTGCTTCTCCGGGAGTTTGGCTGGCTTGGCGGCTTTCGTGACAGGAACGGCGGCCAGATCCTGGAAGAGGACCTCTGTAATCGGCGCGCTCAGGTTCAGGTCATGCCCAAAGAAATAGCGCAGGGAGACGAGGCCGGTGGACACAAGCAATAGCGCGACGAGGCCGTAGAGCGCCTTCGGGAATCGGAACGGCACTGTAGTGGCGACATCGACTTCGCTGGCAACCGATTCGGCCTGGCCGCGCTGCGCGAGCAGAATTGCTTCGGCTTCAGGCGTCAGCTTGCCGGATTTCGCGGCTGTTGCGTTCGACGTGGCAAAGTAATGCGCGGTGGAAAGCGAATCGTGCAGGCCGGCTTTATCGTCCAGCCAGACCGCGGCTGCGTACTCGCTGGGCAATCTCCTGCGGAGTTTTGCCGCCGCCCAGACCGTCACGGCCACGGCGAACAGCGCTACTACCCACCATTCCACGTAGCGCGTACCCAGGGTCAGCAACAGGGCCAGTCCGGCGATCGCAAGAGCCGCGGAGAACGCAAACTGCTTCAACACTTCGTTGAAAAGCAGGCGGTGGCGGGCCTTGTGAATCAGTTCCTGGAGCATCTGCGGGTTCCGTAATATACTTTAGCAATGAGCGCGCAGGCAGCCAGGCACGATTTGGCGCGAGGCGCACAAACGTCCGCACAAACCCTTGCCGGACGCGGGGTCCTTTCCGCGCGCCGGGTCGCTTGTGGTTTTGCAATCATTACGGCGCTGGCAGCCGGCCACGTGCTCAGCGCGCAGCCGTTGATCGGATCGAAAGCCTGGGTGAGGGCAAAGCTCGGACCATTCGAAGCGGTCAGCGACGACGGGCGCAACCCGGCCATACAGGCTCTCAGCCAGTTCGAGCAATTCCGGTACGCGCTGGGCGCGGCAATGGGCCAGTCCGAATTGCGACTCGATCCGCCGTTACGCATCATCGTTTTTCGCGATGCGAAAGAGATGGCCGCGCAGGGTTGCGATGGCATCCACATGGGCCGCGATCATCTGATGGCATGCGCGGTTGCCGGCGGCCAACTGCCGGCGCCCATGGTTCGCGAGTTGACGCACCGCCTGCTGGAAACGAATTTCACCGGCATTCCGCCGGCCACCGAACAGGCGCTCGAAACGTTCTTCAGCACCGTGGCTTCGAACGCCGTTCACGTTACCTGGGGCGCGCCGCCGCCGGTCGCCGAGCGAACGCGCGACTGGGCGCTGATCCACCGCCTGATTACACAACCGGAAACTTCGGGCCGCGCGCATATTTATCTGCACAATCTCGCCACTGGCATGGACGCGAACGGCGCAATCCGCAGCATGGGCGAAGACGTGGCGAAGTTTAACGCCGATGTGGATCGATATTTCGCGGCAGGCGTATTTCAGACGGTTCAGGCGCCCAACCGACCGTTGAATCCGGACCGCGATTTCGTCACGGCGATCCTCACCGCCGATGAAGGCCAGCTGGCGCGCGCCGATCTGATGGGGCCTGGAGCGGAAGCCAGTTACATCGCGCTGCTGAAAGCGGGCAAGCACACCGCTGAAGCCAACGAAGGCCTGGGATTTCTGGCACTGCGGTCGGGCGACGAAGATAAGGCCGGCGAGTATTTCGCCGAAGCATGTAAGGCGGGGTCAAAGAACGTTGTGGCGCTTACGACGTACGGCAAATGGGAGAAACATTACGACGTCGCGATCGACGTGCTAAAGGAGGCGCTGACATTCGATCCGAAGTACGCTCCCGCGCACTGGGAATTGGGCGACAAGCTCGACGATCCCACCGCGCGTCTGGCCGAATGGAAGATTGCACTGGGGCTTGCGCCTCACAACGTCGATTGGTGGGTTTCGTATGCAAGGCTCAACGAGGGCCAGAAGCACTGGGCGGAAGCAGGACGCGCATGGACGGCCGCAGCGCAGGCGTCTTCCGATCCGGCAAAGCGCGAAGAGTACCTGAGCGCGCGCGGCAGGATCGAGCAGCAGCGACTGGACGACGAAGCGGCGGAGAAGCGTCGCGACGAATTGGCAAAGGCCGCCGAGATCGACCGCCTGAAGGCCGAAGCCCGCAAGGAAATCGCGAGCATCGAAGCGCGGGCGAATTCGCAGAGTCCGAAGAAAAATGACAACGCGCCGGTGCTCGACTGGTGGGACGATGCAAACGCGCCAACCCTGACCGGCACGCTCACCCGCGTCGATTGCGTCGGGAAACAACTGCGACTGACAGTGAAGGAGACGGGCGGCGCGGTTCGGGTGCTGTCGATAGCCGATCCTTCGGGAATCAATGTGAAGGGCGGCGAAGTGACGTTCACTTGCGGCGTGCAGAAACCAAGGGCGGTAATCGTTCACTACAAGCCGGCTGCGGATTCAGCAGGCGGCGTTTTTGGCCAGGTGACCGGGATCGAATACAAGTGAAGATCACAAGACGTTCGGCGCTGGCCGGTCTGGCTGCAACCCCACTGGCGATTTCGCAAACCAGAGCGCAGAGACGGCCGAGCTTCCTGTTCATTCTCGCCGACGACCACGCCGGCTATGTGATGGGCTGCGACGGCAATGCGAAGGCGAGCACGCCGAACATCGATCGTCTGGCAAGCGAAGGCACTCGTTTCAGCGCCCACCATTGCAACTCGCCGGTTTGCACGCCGTCGCGGCAATCGTTTTTGACAGGGCAGTTGCCGCACGCGGCGGGCGTGACGGTGCTCACCACCCCGCTGGCGCAGGATAAACCCACGCTCGCCAAACAGTTCAAGCTTGCGGGCTACAGCACCGCGGTGTTCGGCAAGATGCACTTCAATCGACCAGCCGAACCTGGCCTGCATGGTTTCGACGTGGTGAAGACGGAAGATCAGATCACGAAAGACTGGCAGGCGAATGTGAAGCCCCGTCCGCTGCCTTCCAACGTGAGAACCAAGCCGGCATGGCAGCCCTTCAAAGATCCGGCGCGAATCTGGCTCAACTCCGAGAAGCTGCCATTTCCGCGATTCGACGAGGATATGCGCGGCACGTTCATCGCGAACCAGGCGATCGACTATCTTGAGCAGCATCGAAATCAGCCGTTTGCACTCTGGACCAGTTTTCAGGAGCCGCATTCGCCTTACGATTTTCCTTTGGAAGACCGCGGGCGTTTCGATCCCGACGGCTTTCCCGTTCCGCGCGTCGGCCCCGAGGACGCATGGCAGATTCCGCTCGTCTTCCGCGATCTGACGAACGACGAAAAACGCGGCATCGTCGCGGCGTACTACACGTCGGTGTCGTTTCTGGATCGCAACGTCGGGCGCATGCTGGACGCGCTGCGGCGGCTGCATCTCGAAGAAGACACGTTCGTGATCTACATGGCCGACCATGGTTACGATCTCGGGCAGCACGGTCGATTTGAAAAACATTGCGGCTACGAGCCGTCGCTGCGCGTGCCGCTGATTATGCGCTATCCCGGCAAGATCCGGCGCGGCGTTGTGACGGACCTGACTGAGCATATAGATGTGCCGGCCACGATTGTCGACGTAATGGATTTGCCGCCGCTACCGGTGCAGCACGGGCAGAGCCTTCGGCCATATATCGAGGGCCGCCGGATGACCAATGCGCGCGATCACGTGTTCAGCGAGTATCTCGAAAACGAAGAAGCGTACATCAAGACCAAAGAGTGGAAGTATATATTCTGTTCGGGCAAGCGCGCGCGGCAGGACGGATACCAGACGGATCGTCCGACGCCCGGGCGCTACCGCCGGTTGTACAACCTGAAAGACGATCCGGGCGAGTTCACCGACGTGGCGGCGGCGCATCCGGAGATGGTGGAGAAGTTCTCGGGTCTCTTGCTGGAGCGGTATCGTGCGACGCATCCGGAGCGGGCATCGGAGCCAGCGGGCGCGAGCCGCGACGAAGCGATTGAGTTTTACCTGAGGCCTCGGGATGCCCCGGCGATTGCGGCGGCCGGGTAGTTTGGGGGCGATATCCCGCCATCCGAGCGTGGGGATAATGAAAAGACAATGACGCTGCGCGATACCTCCCCTCTGGCCGACGAGGTTTACTTCCGGCGTCTCGCGGAAATGACTCCGTCCGAGCGGGTCAATATCGGGGCTGCGCTTTGGGCTGCGGGCGATCAACTCCAGCGCGCCGGGACCCGCCGTCTGTACCCGGACGCCGATGATGCGGAGATCAACTTCCGGGTTGCCTCGGCACGGTACGGCCCGGATCTCGCCCGTAAGGCGTACGGAAGGCAATGATCTCGGCTTCGGATGCTTTTGCGCCTCTGCGTGCCGCGCTCGAACGGGCCGGAGTTCGATACGCTGTTGGCGGCTCGTGGGCCAGCACCGCATTTGGTGAGCCGCGCTTTACAAACGACGTGGACGTACTCGCCGATTTCACGCTGGGTAAGTTGAATCGGTTTCTGGAGGAATTGCCGGAGACATTCTTTTCGGATCCGGAGGAGGCCCGAAGCGCGGTCCGTTTGGGCCGGCCTTTCAACGTCATCTACATGCCGATGGCTTTCAAGTTCGATTTCTTCCCGGCACGCGCTTTCCCGCTCGGCATTCAGGAACTGGATCGCGCCGTCTTCCTGGTCGACAGCGGACTGTCCGAGACGCCCGTGCCGTTCGTCACCCCCGAGGATATTCTGCTTGCAAAGCTGCATTGGTTCAGGGAAGGTGGTGAGGTATCCGCCGTGCAGTGGCGCGATATTCAGGGCATCGTCCGTAGCCGCGCAGAATCTCTCGACCGGGAATACCTGGGGCATAGCGCGGAGAAGCTTGGAGTATTCGCCCTGCTGAAGAAAGCGTTCGGGAACTGAGCGGGAATCGGCCGCCCGATAAAACCGGCGATTGCCAGTCAACACTTTCCCGGCCTGATTCGTTTACTATTCAGAAGAATGCAGGAAGCGGCTTTGATGCTCGAAATCCCGCGTGAGGCGAGCGATTCATTCGACCGGATTGTTCGCGAGCGCGAGACGCGGGTGATGCGCGCGGCGTACCGGATTCTCGGCAACTGGTCCGATGCCGAAGACGTCGCGCAGGAGGTCTTCCTGCGGCTGCATCGGCATGGCTCTTCGTTTCCAAATGACGCGGCGTTTGGTTCGTGGCTTTACCGCGTAACGGTGAATCTGTGTCTGGATCGGACGCGCGCGGCGCGCCCGACCGGCGAGATGCCGGAGTTGCGGTCGCAGGATCAGTCCGCGGAAGCCGCTGTTATTCGGGAGCAGGAGAAGCGGCGGCTTATGGATGCGCTCTCGACATTGCCACCCAGAGAACGGGCCGCCGTGGTATTGCGGGAGATTGAAGGGTTGTCGACAAGCGAAGTCGCGTCGGTAATGGGTTCGGCTGAGGCGACTGTACGCAGTCAGGTTGCACGCGCGATTGCGAGGCTTCGGGAAGTGATGAGCGCGGAGGAGAGATGACAGAAGACCAGATCCGCGAACTATTCCGCGAGATGCGGGAAGAGCCCGTTCCGGCCGATTCGCGGGCGCGGGTTCGGGTGGCGGTAGACGAGAGGAGCCGGACCTGGGCCGAGAGATTGCGCCGGCATTGGAAGATTGCGGCGGCGGTTTTGGTCCCGGCGTTCGCTGTATTGGTTGCGATGCTTGCGCGGGAACCGGTGCGTGTCCCGCGGCCCGAGGCGAATGCAAGACCAACGGCGGCGGAAGAGACGGCGGCTCTGACGGCAATGCCCGCGCCGGAAGTGTCCGCGTCGCACCCCCGGCTCGCGGCGCACCGGGCCGTAAGGGCCGTTCCCCGGCCGTCAGCCGAGCGAATCGCCGATGGCAACGCCGCCGGAGTGGTGATTCGGATCGAGACGCCGGATCCCAATGTTGTAATCCTCCTCGTCGGGGGCTAGACAGATCGAACAGTTTGAAAGAAAAGGAAACGATATGCGTTTATCCACGGTTGTTGTCGCAGCGGCAGTGGCCGCGAGTTTCGCTTATGGGCAGAATCCTGCAGGCGACGCAAAGGCCCCCGAGGCTCCGGCTCCGCAGCCGGGCATTTCGGAACCACTGCAGGCGGAAATCATCCACGTCAAGACGCTGACGGGGGATTCGTTCGATCGACTGGCGAGGCTGCTCTCCGTGTTCAATGCCCGCTTGATGTCCGACGAGAAGCTCCGCACCATCATTGTCTATGCCCCTAAAGACGTTGTCGCGCAAATGCGCCGCGTCGTGGCGGAACTGGACACGCCGGGAAGTGAAGCGGCAATCGGGCGGAACATCGAAATGACGATGACATTCCTGCGATGCTCGACGAAAGTCTCGGCAACGGCTAAACCATTGCCTGACGATATGGAGGCGGTTGCGAAGCAGCTCAGAGCCGCGACCCAGTATCAGGATATTCAGCTTTGGGATATCGTACCGCTGCGTCTGCAGGAAGGCAAGACAACAAGCGATAATATGACGCTGCCCAACGTCGATTCGACATCGCTCCCTACTATCCTGAATATTTCGATACTCCCCGATGGAGCGACGAAGAAAGGTCAGAACTGGTCCGTGCGTTTCGGAAAGATGGCGCTCGATTTGCGGATGCCGGTAGTATCCGGCACCTTTTCGGGAAACGAGGGCAAAAGCGCCCCGCAGTATAGTTACCAGAATGTCGGCCTGAACACGGCTGGCGACTTCCTGGAAGGCCAGAAAACCGTGCTCGGGAAGGTTTCAGGCTCAGAGAACGATACGGCGATTTTCGTGGTGGTTTCGCTGAAAGTGCTCGATTGAAGGACGCCGTTCGGAACCGGTGCTTGCTTCTGCTTCCTATGCTTGCTTGTTTTGCTGAACCATAGTCACATGGAAACCTCGCATGCGGACCGAGTTCGCGAATACGCCCGCCGCGAATACATCGAACCCGCCCGAGCGCGCCATCAGTCCATGATCAGCGTAGTAGCGGGCGACGTCCACAGAGGAGTACGCCTCGCCAACCGTGTCCCCCTGGTTTGCCAGGCGCTCAAGTCGCACAAGGTCCTGACCGAAAACCATCTGCGCCTGGAAAGGCTGGAGGGTCCCCCCTCGGGAATGGGTACAAGGGTCACCTTCACTTACCGCATACTGGATGGTTCTCAGCAGGCCTCTGCGCAGCCCGAAGATTGGCCATTTCGCAAATTGCGGGGGGTGGCGAGGGAGGTGTTTCGCAGCCTTGGAGGTGGCGAGACATTTCTTCGTATAGAGCGCGAAGAATTTCACGGTCCGGAGAAAAGCTCCTGAGCCGCATCTACTGGGACACGATGCTCTTCATCTATTGGCTCGAAGACCATCCGCAGCACGCGGCCCGGATGGGGCGGATTTACGAGAGAATGCAGGCGAGGGGAGACAAACTCTGCACCAGCGTGTTTACTATCGGCGAAGTGTTGACGGGCTTATAAGCGCGACGCGTTTGAGACGGCGCTGCAAGATACATGAGGCGTTCTGGTCTCCTCAGATCGAACTGATTCCTTTTACGCCTGAAGCAGCGGAGAGTTATGCCCGAATCCGCGCAATCCACCGTGTTTCACCAGCAGACGCAATCCATCTTGCGAGCGCGGCGACCGCGGGAGTAGACCTTTTCCTGACTAATGACCACCGATTGCAATCGCTCGTGATCCCTGGAATTCACTTTATTGCGGGCATGGATGTGAACGTTTTCTGAATCCGGCTAACCTTCGACGCTCCGGCAATACGCCACCCTGCGCATCCTGATAAAATCTAACTTTCCCCCTTCAGGAGGCCGAATGGCAGAAATCAGGCGCCGCAAGTCGATTGCGGTGAGCATTGGCGATAGCAAAGCCGGCGGTATCAAAGTCGGCGGGTCGAACCCCATCGTCGTGCAGTCCATGACGAACACCGACAC
>PLEX01000175.1 GCA_003136575.1 Bryobacterales bacterium
AGTTATTTTGTGACAGACCCTTAAAACAGGAGATCGCTGATCGTCAGTCAGTCTGCATCGGGCTTAATTCTGGCGACGCAGCGGCCTACGCTGCTCGCGTCCTGCGTCTCGAACTTCGCCGAGCTGCGGGTGCCCAGAGGGAGTTCACTCTGGCCGGCAGTGCTCGGTCGCCCGTTGTTGTAGTGCTTCTTCGTTGATTTGAATGGTGCGCCCGCGAGTGATTCGAACACCCGACCTTCTGGTTCGTAGCCAGCCCGCTTTCCCCACCTCTATGATTATAGGGAAGATATTTTCGCCTTAAAACTCAAATTAAGTACTAAAAATACGCCTGTGGGTGGGCAAATGGGTGGGCTGTTTTCGCGCGACTCTACATTCTGGTTTCGCACAGAAGGTCAGTCCGGGAGGGCCGCGGCGCACCGAAGCGAAATGCTACCGGCCAGCCTCCCCACCCGTGGTTGGCGAAGGGCTGCCAAAACTCGGCACGATTGCGGACCAGGACATTATCAGCGGCCGCGTTTGACAGATACACTACGATGTTTCGGCCGACGCGCCTGTCACAGACGGAAACACGACAATGTCGATACCCTCCGAAATCCCAATGGCAGCCAACTCCTGCGAGACATCACAACCCGGCCCACGTAAACAGACCCCAACCATGTCTCCAGGTCGGAGGGAAGCTTCGAGGCGAGATCGAGATTTCGCCGCATCGCCACAGAGAGTACATGGCAGCCGATATTCTGGAGATCACCGACGATGATGGAACTCATGTTCGCATCGTCTGCGGAAGCTTCTGGAGAAAGCAAGGTCCCGTGGATGGTGTAGCTGCGGACCCCGTCTATCTCGACGTCTCCATCGCGGGGTGGTCTCGACAGGCAAGATTGTTCTCTGTCCGGGGGCTGGTACGGACCGATCGTGATGAATACCCAGGAGCAATTGCGGCAGGCGTTCGACGAACTCGAGGAGGGCACCTTTCTGAAGCGATGAGTGGTGTTTTTTAGATTGGGAATTGCCCAGACTTAACGGAAGCGCTTAGGCAGAACGATCATGCCCGAATCAACGAGCCTTTGGCAACATCGACGACTTTCCGCAATCTGCTGGACATCGGTGCCTTCATGCAGACCGTGGGCGCTGCGTGGCTCATGATCTCGCTCAAGCGGCCCGATGTACGTGGCGTTCACTCAGACAGCATCCGCACTGCCGTTCTTCGTTTTGGCCCTTCCGGCCGGGGCGATCGGTGATATCGTCGACCGCCGGAAGATCATTTGTTTCCCTGGCCGTCATCCTCGCTGCGATAACGCTCTTGGGAGCGATGTCCCCGATCATGCTCCTTGTCCTGACGTTCGCACTTTCGGCGGGAGACGCCTTCCAGACGCCAGCATGGCGGGCTCTACTACCCGAACTGGTCGAGAAGGACGATCTCGCTGCGGCATCCTCCCTGAACGGCATCGAGTTTAATTTCGCCAGGGCCGTGGGACCCGCCCTGGGTGGCGCCGTCGTCGCCCTTGCCGGAGCCGGTACGGCTTTTTCGCTCAACGCATTGTCATTCGCAGGGGTTATTATCGCCGTCTCACGCTGGCACCGGGTACCGATCAAGAGGGCCACACCTCCCGAAAGTCTGGGCGGAGCCACCCGCGCCGCGCTCAGGTATGTTCGCTACTCACCTGCAGTATGGAGAATTTTCGTGCGGGCCGGAGCAGCGATGTTCTTTGCCAGTTCACTGCTGGCGCTCCTGCCCTCGGTGGCACGAGGCGTGAACGGCAGTGCGGCATCTTATGGCGTGTTGCTCGGCAGCTTCGGTTGCGGCGCGGTGCTTGGCGCCGTGCTCTTACAACATGCTCGCGCGCGCTGCTCCGCGGAGTTGGTTGTCTCAGGCAGCGTCGTGAGTCTCGGCCTCACCACAATCGCCACGGCGCTGTTTCATATTACGTGGACGCTCGCGGTGGTTATGCTGATCGGCGGCGCAGCTCGTCGCCTTTGAATTGGACGGGAGCCTGCGCGGAAACTTTATTGATGACGATCGCATTGTCGATCCGCGTGGCCTTGCCGTCGATCCGAAGGAATAGAACGTTCAAGTTGTTCCAGAACCCTGTATTACCGGAAAAACGCCAGGGCTTGTCCATTTAACCCCGGCAATCGCGGGATTGTGCCTTTTCCTCGAGGATTTGCTTTCAGTCATGATGGCCGGCTGTTCCTCGCATCAGGAATCGGCCCCGACCGCCAGGGCGGTAACGTCGTCCTGGCGTTCAGTCCAGGCATACCTGTGCAGCCCTCTAGGTTGGTCACGGATCCCGAATTGAGTCCGCTCGATCTCGCAATCGCTCCCAACGGCAATATCGTTTCCTCTAGTGAGCATCCATTCGGCGCGGTGGATGCGGTGACAAGCGTTCGGGAATACGATGCCATGGACGGACTGGCGATCTCCTCGCAGGGGCTCATTGTTCGCGACACTGGCCGGCTAGTCGCATTATCGTGCATAATGCACGATCCTGAAGGCGCCGGTTATTGCGGGGGAGGAGAAACCTGTCATTCGACCTCAATGTGTCGTGGCGTCGTGATAGGCCGGATCTGCTTCGGAGGGTTGCGCGAACCTGTCGAACACACGGCCGTCGTTCAGGAGAAACCAGGCGCCGTCGCCGAGGCAGTGGCAGCCAAACGGCTACCACTACATACAGCCACCCAGGATGCGGTCGATCTGCCGAAGATGGTTCAAGTCGTGTGCCGCTTCCAGGCGGACGAACTCCTCGACCGTTTGCCGTCCGCGTACCTCGTGGACCCCGTAGCACTCCACCCACCGTGCGCGCGGGACCGACTCCAACAGTCGCAGGTTGCTCTCGCGCAGCGCCCGAAAGACCCCCGCCGAAAGGCTCGCGTCTTGCTGCGCGTAACCCAAGCGCTCCGCCCATGCCGCCTCATCCCACCACGTTAAGGCCACGCCCGGATTCGCCAGCATGTTTCGCAATCGCCACCCCATCGCCAGCTCCGCGTCCGCCAAGTGCGCTACGATCTCGGCAATTGACCACTTTTCAGGTGCAGGGCGCCGGATCAACTCCTCGGGCGCTACATCGAGCAGACGCCGATCAAGCTGCGATGGGGTGGCTTGTTGGACACCGATGGGCTGCTCATCGCCAAGATAGCTTAGGACTCGAGTTCGGTATGCTTCGAACGTCTCTGCCATTGGTCCTCTCGGTAGACTGCGTTTGCGGCCGAACATCTCGTGTAGTAGACCGAGCCATCCTGGTTGGCAATCATACGGGTGTGATGACGTAACACAAACACCGCAACCTCACCGCGTTCCGCTACAACGCCAGGCTGTATTAATTTTAACCCTGGCCGAGAGGGTCCTCCAGCGACCGGTCATTCACGTACGATCAGTGTTTTACGTTGTCGGCGGTCCATGGAAAACCGCCTCGATTAGACTCAGGTTCTGGTTGGGCAACTCACAGCAGTCCAGCGGTTGTTAACCGAAGGGTTTTGGTTGCCGTTGATCTGGCGCGAGCGGGGTGAGCACGTAACAGTTCAGGTGGTGGATGCCTTCACAAGCAGCGAAGGCGCAGGCCCGGCGATCCTGTGAGCTCGAATCGCGACAGCCAGGAAATCGAGCGAGTTCCGGTTTTGCATGCGGCAGGTGCGGGTGACGGTGAGCAGTCGCGCCATGGCGATTTCCCCCCTGGCGCTTCTGCTGCCGAAGCTGGTTTTGCGCCACTGCACGGCGCAGCGCAAGGCGCGTTCGGCGGCGTTGTTGGTGGGCTCGACGCCATCCTTCTCCAGAAACACGAAGAACTCCCCGCAATGCACGTATAGCGCCGTGGCCAGATTGCGCACGTCGTTGTCCTTGCAGTCGAGATAGCGTTCGCCAAGAGCGAAAAACTTCTTCTGCAACGGCAGGGACCTCAGAATCAACTCCTGACGGTCGGCGATGGGATATCGCGTATCCGGTCCCGCCTGAAACCTGTGCCACAACCGAAACAGTCGCGCATGCAGCGCCAGCGCATCCCGGCAGAATCTTTCCGCATCCGTGGTTTTCGCCATCTCCTGCGCACCCAGGATGTTGCGTTTGAAATGAGCCCGGCAGAACTGCGCCTCGCCCTGGTGATAAGCCGTATAGCTCGGACAGCGGTCGCTACAGAGAATCCCCGCGAAAACCGCGCCGAGCAGTTGCACCAGCACCTCGGCGCCGCGCGTTGCCGCTACCTGATAGAACACAAACGTGGAAGCCACCAATGCCCACAGCCAGCGCTTTTCGCCGTTGGTTCGGTAGCCGGTTTCATCGCTGTTCAAAACCGGCTCCCGCGGCAACTGCCGCGCCAGTTCCTCGTAAGGCCCGGCCACCGCGTCGCTGGCTTCTTCCCATACGTTCTGCACCGATCCCAGACTGAGCGGGATTCCCAGTCCATGTTCCAGCGATTCCCGCACCACCCGACGCGGCATGCGGCAAGTGACTGTCTGATACGCGATCAACGCCGTCAGTTCCGGCCCGAAGCCGCCCTTCACCGCTTCCGGCAATGTAGCTTGAGTCTTTTGTCCGCACCTGGCGCACTGCAGCTTGTGGCACTGATACTCCGTGATGTGCGCCTGGATCTTCGGTAACTCGGTCACCTGATGCCGCTGCGGTTCCGCCGGTGCGGCGCGTGTCCGGTCCCGTTCGCCGAACGGCTTTTGGCAATGGCTGCATTGCGAGGGGTACAGCGGCACCACCTCATTGACCCGTTCGGGCGGAACCAGTCCGCGATGATGTCCGGCGTGTCCCGGTTGCCCGCCTGGTTTCCGGCCACTTTTCTTTCTGTGGTTACGGCACCGGGGCCGTTGCTTTCCCGCCAGTCCGTCCGACGAGGGCGGCTTGGAAGATGTCGTCGAGTTCTGTTGCCGCAGGCCCAGTTTCCGCTCGAGGTCCGCGATCTGTTTGCCCTGATCCGCGATGCGCTTCTCGCGTTCCGTCAAGTCCCGCCGGAGTTGTTCGTTGTCGCGCAGCAGACGCTCGTTTTCGCGCTCCAACTCGCGCCGGCTACCATTCGCCGGAGTGTCGGACGTCCGATGTTTTCGCCCCAATCTGCCCAAACATCTACATTGCCAGGTTTTTCGCTAAAGGGCCAGGCCTAAACCCAACATTCTTCGGTATTTATTTTCAGCGCCTTTTTGGGCCGTGAACTGTTACAATTCGTCGTTATGCAGATAAGCGTCGAGCGCGTCCTTGCCGTGCCAGTTGGTGGCGGAAAAGGCCGTATCGGGGCAAGATATAAACGTCGGGTGGGCCAAATCAGAGTATCGAAGTGGGCCATGCCTGAGTATCGAACCCACGGAGAGCCGTTGGCGATAGCAACAGGCTGCGAAGTCGCCTGCAACATCCCCATCGGCGAGCACGCGCACGGCGTGTACTGCGTGCTCGTGTACGATTGCGGACCCGCGCTCGAATCCACAACTTTCGTCTGGACCGTAGGTCCCACTCCGTCGAGCAGCTTATATGTCGTGCCGGCGCAGCCCGACGTCGATGTTAGCCGGTACGTGGGAGTTGGATGGGGCCGGCGCCGGTGTCGGGGTACAGGTAAGTGGTGGACCCGCCATAGGCGAGCGGCGTCAATACCACGACGAGCCTTCAAACCGTGGATGGCGCCCGTTCGCTGCGTCACTGACACTCCGCGTACGACCGCGCGCCGCCGAATCGTCCTATAGCCTCCGGCGGAAGGCGCGTCCCGCACCCGCCGTTGCGCTGGATTTCCGCGCCGCACCGCGCGGGAAGGTGACAAGTACGAAACCGGTTCAACACGCCGGCAAAACCCACGCGGCACCTAATCTGTCGCCAAGGAGACGCGTGAAGTTACCGCACAGATCGCCTGCAGCGAGACGTTCCATCCCCGCCCACACAGGTCACGACGCCCTTTGAAACGTATTCCTGGAATGTTGGCGCTGGTTCACTCGGCGCGAATGGAAACCACAGCGGGAACAGAACATCATCGATAAACCATGTGTCAGTCCTCATGAACGCCATGAGGTTCGCGTAATTCATTCGCCGCTGAAGTTCCGCCGTGATCCGTTCTGCCTCCGCCGCCTCAGGAAGGCGATCAACCCTGAGATCGACCATCACATTCAACCGACTCCCCGCCGTCTGGCCAACCGGCGAAAGCGGACGACTCCAGTAGATTTCCAACAACCGGCACTTTCGGCCGCCAGCATCAAACTGCAACGGGTCGGTACCCGCGACCACTTTACGGGATGCCACCGAGCCGACTACTGTCTCGATAACCGCGTCATTTCCGATGGCGACGAGTCGCGTCATGCGGAATGAATCGCGGTTCGAGACGGCCCGATACACCCGTTCCCAATCCCGAAATTCCTGTTCGGTCGCGCCCTTTCCGTTCATATGGCTCGCGTCGTCACGACTCTCCACGGCGTCGATCTTAAAGACCCGATCAGTATCTCGCGCACTTTCTCGGTAAAGCGACCTCAGCCGCTCGGGGTCGAGATACTCCGGACCGATCAACATCATCTGATGAAATCCCTCATCTTGAGAATCCAAGATAATCCCATGCTCCAGCTTGGGTTGTGACTGCAGTGATGCAACAAACGTCAAAATCCATAACGCGACGGCGAATTTAGTTGTTGCAGTCATTTGCCAACCAGCTTGAAAATGCAGCACTATATCCCGCAACACCCACATTAATGTTGAAGTGGGCATCAATGGCTTGATCACCCATTTGGAGATCGAAGTGGAGCAATTCATGGAGGAGCGTCAGCCCCTGCGCCCCAGAGTCCGAAAAGAAATTTGCACCGAGAACGACCTGATTGATGAAGCTGCCTCCCGCGCCGTTCAAGATTACTGCATATTGGCCGTTTGCGAAGTAGCTACCTATCGTGCCACCATTGGTGCCGCCCAGAAGCAATGCGGGAGTATTGCCCTGAGTCGTCGCATTCCAAAACGTCAAAGGCTCGAAACTTTCAAGGCTCTTCAGGTCACCCACAGGTAGGACCTTGTCGCAGTTGGGAGTCAAGTTTGCCAACTCGTAGGTCAACGCGGCTGTTGCTTGACTCTGCAATTGTTCGAAACTCGACGTGCTACTCACCGTTGGCCCGTTCCAGCCGCCGCCACCTCCGGATGTCGCGGCAGCCGGGCCACCACCAGCAGCCGGATCGTTGCTGACGACGTTCGGTTGGCAGTCGCCGTCGGAGTGATAGTAATTGCCCTGATCGACGGCACCTATATAGACCTCAAATTCCCAGTCCTCGTCTTCGAACTCATCTCCGGTATTGCCGTCTATCCAGCACAGGCCCCGCCTGTCCCTTCTGCTAACCGGGTCACCGCCAACGTAAGCATACCGGTTCCAACTCACCGGATCCTTTGGATTCACGCTCTTGGCCGGGTCCGCCGTCGCAAACCTCCCATACAAACTCGCATAATATCGCTGATCCGCATAATCCAAGTAGCGGCCTACCTTATTGGCCACTT
>PLEX01000069.1 GCA_003136575.1 Bryobacterales bacterium
CAGCCATAGAGATTGATGAATTTCGAGAGCTTGACATCTTTGCCGAGCCTGACGTCGGGCGCGATTGAAAGGAATTCGTTCATATCTTGACGGGAACTCCGCGCGATTTCAACGACTGGTCGGCGGCTTCGAGCAGGCGGACGATGCGCAGGCCGGCGTGGCCGTCGTTAAACGGCTTTTCGTTTTTCGCGATGCAATCGATGAAGTATTTGGTTTCGGCGGCCAGCGCTTCGGTCTGGTCGATCTTCGGGGCCCACATGTCGCCCGAGCGGTAACTGACCAGAAGCTCGTAGACGCTCTGGCCGTTGGTGACGGAGACGCCTTTGTCGTAGATTTTGATCTTTTCGTCGGGTTCGAGGTCGTTCCAGACCAGCATTTGCTTTTCGCCGCCGATCAGNNGTGGTGCGGACTTTGACCGGGGAAAGCCAGTTCAGATTGAAGTGGCCGATCATCTGGTCGCTGTAGTAGACGGTGATGTAGGCGAGGTCTTCGAACTGGTTCACATGCGCCTGGCCGGTTGCGGTGACGTATTCGGGGACGTTGGTGGTGAGATGGTCGAGGATGGAAAGGTCGTGGGGGGCGAGGTCCCAGACGACGTTGACATCGTGCTGGAAGAGGCCGAGGTTGACGCGGGTGGCGTCGTAATAGTAGAGCTTGCCGAGGGTGCCTTCGTCGACCATTTTGCGGATGCGGCGGACGGCGCCGGTGAAGAGGAAGGTGTGGTCCACCATGATTTGCAGGTGTTTGCGCTCGGCGAGTTCGACGAGTTGCTCGGCCTGAGCGGCGGTTGAGGTGAAGGGCTTTTCGACGAAGACGTGTTTGCCGTTGTTGAGGGCGGACTGGGCGAGTTCGAAATGGGTCCAGACGGGGGTGACGATGGCGATGGCGTCGATGGTGGGGGATTCGAGAATGGCCTTGATGTCGCTGGTGGTTTCGACGCCGGGAAATTCTTTGGCTGCGCGTTTGAGGGCGGCCGGGTTCTTATCGCCAATGGCAACGACTTCGCAACCTTCGACGGCGCGGAAGTTGCGGACGATGCGGGGTCCCCAGTACCCGTACCCTATTACGGCCAGTCTGATCATGCGTGTTTTGCCTTTGGGTGTGGTGAAGCAGTTACGGGCGGTTTGGGATTTCGGTGCGACTGGAAGAACGACGAATCGGGCAGGCTGCCGCACAAATAGTCCCAAGAGGGACTATTTGCGCAATGTTCTAAAAGCACTCTGCCTGCCAAGTGGACTCGCGCTTATAAGCCTTTTGTTTTCAGGTGATTGACAGAAAACTCAACAAATCGAAACGGTGTTCGGAAATTGCACTTCATCCCGTTTTGTGGTACTAAAGTCGCATATTCGGATTCTCGCTTGACGACGAGCTGCGAATCGCGAAGCTTTTCCGGTCCAGTGCTCAAAAACTCATTATCGGCCGAACAAGAAGCAAATCTATTCCTGAGGCCCAAAATATTTTCGGGGTAGTACTGGTACTTTTGGATAGTACTATGCCATACTGGTCCTCTGGTCCGCGTGGGGATGCGGTTTGCCAGTTTTCCGGAGGGGGGACTACGATCAACCAACGGTGCTCGGTGGCACTTCAGCCAACGGTACCAGCGCGCTTGGACTAGGCGCAGGGACACAACGCCTCACGCCGCCAAGACGCAGATGACGGTACGTCGCCGGATTTAACCGAATCGCAAGCTTGAGGGAGCGCTGCGACCCGGTATGAATCGGGAATAGCCGTCAATGGCTCTGCTCCACGACGTGGAGGGACTATCGATCGCCATTGAAAACAAGGGGATTCGCGGCTGGTTGGCTTGCCCGTTTTCGTCTAAAAGCCGGAGCATACCGGCCGATAACACGTAGGTAACAGCCTAAAGTTCCAAACAAGGCCGCCGGACCCGATCTCGCGATGGCAGAACGCCAGAGGATAGCTCGTGTCCGATTTTGAATGCCAAGGGGGAAAGTCGATGACCGATTCACGTGTAAGCTGATGGCCAGCCTCAATCTGATGGCCGCCAAGACAGCGTGTCAGCGTTGCGTTTTGGCTTTTGTGTCAGTCGCCGCACTCGTCCCCGCGACACGCCTGAGCGCTCAGACTGGTCTGAACCTGTCGTCGGCGGTCGCCGCACCTGGATCCACGGTGGTCCTAAACCTTTCATTGACGACCTCCGGCGACGCGCCGGCCGCTCTAGAGTGGACTCTGGCGTATCCAGCGAACCAAATCTCGGCCATAGGAGGTTTCGCGGGGCCGGTAGCCACAGCAGCCGGGAAAACCCTCACGTGCGCTTCCGGCCCAGGGACGATGACATGCATCCTCGCGGGAATGAACGTGAGCGCGATGGCCTCGGGAGTAGCCGCGACTATCCAGGCGACGCTTGCGCCGAACGCGCGAACCACGACGATAGCCCTGACGAGTGCCATCGGCGCCGATGCGACGGCAGCCAACCTCGCGGTGGCGACAGGGGCCAGCGGGGTGATTACGGTTCCAGCAGTGTCGGCGCTGAGTTGCAATCCGGCCAGCCTCGGACAGAGCGCTGTCAGCAGCTGCACCGTCACCCTCACCCAGCCCGCGCTCGCCGGAGGAAACTCCGTCGCGCTTGCGTCGAATAACGCGCTGTTGACCGTGCCGGCTTCGGTTGTGGTCGCCGCGGCTGCCACCACCGCCACGTTTAATGCCACCGCAGCGGCCGTTATTGCCTCGAACCAGAACGCCATCGTCACCGCCACTTACAACTCGACTTCGCAATCGGCCGCGATCGCGCTGCAGGCTCCCTGTGCTGGTGTCGGCGCTGAGCTGCAATCCGGCCAGCCTGGGACAAAGCG
>PLEX01000227.1 GCA_003136575.1 Bryobacterales bacterium
TTGACGTGCGGCTTGCTGCGGTCAAATTTTTCTTTCGCCATTTGCCACCCGTCTCCTGATTAATCTTTCCTGCAAAAAGTCAAACTAACTGGCCTTACCCTGCACCCGGCTGACGATCTCTTCCGAAACCGTCTTTGGAACTTCCTCGTACCGCGCAAAGTGCATGGTGAAACTGGCGCGCCCCTGGGTGCGCGAACGCATTTCCGTCGCGTAGCCGAACATTTCGCTCAGCGGTACGCTCGCCTTGATGATCTGGGTCGTGCCCTGAATCTCCGTGCCTTCGAGCTGCCCGCGGCGTGAGATCAGATCGCCGTTGATCGATCCCATATACTCCTCCGGCACGACAACTTCCACCGACATGATCGGTTCGAGAAGAACCGCTTTTGCCCGGCGGCAGGCTTCCTTAACACAGATGGAACTACAGATCTTGAACGCCATTTCCGACGAATCGACATCGTGATACGCGCCGTCGAAGACCGTGACCTTCACATCGACCATCGGGAAGTTGGCGATAATGCCCCCTTCGAGCGCCTCAATGACGCCCTTCTGAATAGCCGGGATAAATTCTTTCGGGATATTTCCGCCCTTGATCCCGTTGACGAACTCGAAACCCTTATCTTTGTTCGGTTCCACGCGTAGCTGAGTACGCGCATACTGGCCGCTGCCACCAGTCTGCTTTTTGTGCGTGTAATCGTACTCCGCGGTCTGGCGAATGGTTTCGCGATACGCGACCTGCGGCTTGCCGACGTTGGCTTCCACCCCGAACTCGCGCTTCATGCGTTCGACAATGATTTCAAGGTGCAGTTCGCCCATGCCCGACAAAATCGTCTGTCCGGTTTCGGGATCGGTCGCGACGCGGAACGTGGGATCTTCCTGCGCGAGCTTGGCGATCGCCATTCCCATCTTTTCCTGATCGGCCTTCGTCTTCGGCTCGACGGCGAGCTGGATCACGGGTACCGGGAAGTCGATGGCTTCGAGAACGATCGGGTTCTGCTCGTCGCAGATCGTGTCGCCGGTTGAAATCGTCCGCAAACCGACCGCCGCGCAAATGTCGCCGGCCATGATCTCCTGAATGTCTTCGCGCTTGTTGGCATGCATGCGCATCAGGCGGCCGACGCGCTCCTTGCGGCCTTTGGCGACGTTATAAATCGACTCGCCGGCACTCATCTTGCCCGAGTAAACCCGGAAAAACGCCAGCTGACCTGAAAACGGATCGGTCATGATCTTGAACACCAGCGCCGAAAACGGTTCGGTGTCGCTGGCGTGGCGGACCAGCTTCACTTCCTTGTCGTCGATGGAAGTTCCGTTGATCGGAGGAATGTCGAGCGGCGAAGGCAGATAATCGACTACGGCATCGAGCATCGTCTGGACGCCCTTATTCTTGAACGCCGAACCGCAGATGACGGGAAAAATCTTCATCGCGATGGTCGCCTTGCGGATACCCGCGGCGATTTCGGCTTCGGTCAGGGGCTGGCCTTCGACAAACTTCTCGAATAACGTGTCGTCGAATTCGGATACGGCTTCTATCATCTGCTCGCGATAGACTTTGGCTTTTTCAAGCAGATCCGCGGGAATGTCCACCACGTCAAACTTCGCGCCCAGAGTTTCGTCACGCCAGAGAACAGCCTTCATTCTGACCAGATCGACAACGCCCCTGAACTGATCCTCCGCGCCCACCGGAATTTGAATCGCCACAGGACGAGCCTTCAGCCGGTCGACAATGGTATCCACGGCGTGGTAAAAATCCGCGCCAACGCGGTCCATTTTATTGATAAAGCAAATCCTCGGAACCTTGTATTTATCCGCCTGCCGCCAAACGGTTTCCGATTGTGGCTGTACGCCTGCGACCGCGTCGAAAACGGCGACCGCCCCATCCAGCACGCGCAGCGAACGCTCGACTTCCGCCGTGAAGTCGACGTGACCGGGCGTGTCGATGATGTTAATCTGCATGTCGCGCCAGGTGGCAGTCGTGGCAGCCGAGGTAATGGTGATGCCGCGTTCCTGCTCCTGCTCCATCCAATCCATGGTGGCCGTGCCTTCATGGACTTCACCGATTTTGTGCGAACGCCCCGTGTAATAAAGGATGCGCTCCGTGGTTGTGGTTTTACCGGCATCGATGTGAGCTGCGATGCCGATATTCCTCATCCGTTCGAGTGGTACAGTGCGTGGCATGGTGATTTAAAACTTGTCCGTTATTCCCTTGTGTCGGTTTACCAGCGATAATGGGCAAACGCTTTGTTCGCTTCCGCCATGCGATGAACGTCATCGCGTTTCTTAATTGCTCCGCCCCGGAGATTGGCAGCGTCGTTCAGTTCGTTCGCCAGTTTGTCTGCCATGCCTTTTTCCGCCCGGCCGCGCGCATTCATCAGAATCCAGCGGATGGCCAGACTCGTGCGGCGGTTGGTGGGAACCTCGATCGGCACCTGATAGTTCGCACCGCCCACGCGCCGCGTCTTGACTTCCAGCATCGGCTTGGCGTTTTCGACGGCCTTCTTGAACAGCTTGATGGCCTCTTCACCGCCGCCGCGCTCTTCGAGCTTCTTCATCGACGTGTAGAAAATCTTCTGCGCCGTGGATTTCTTTCCGTCCCACATCATCGAGCAGACGAACTTTTCGACCAGCGTCGACCCGTAGATGGCATCCGCGATCACTTCCCGATTTTCAGCGCCTCTGCGTCTTGGCATATTTCTCTGATCCCTGTTAAGTTACTCTGTCGCGGCCTTCGGCGGTACTACTTTGTCGCGGCTTTTGGCCGCTTCGCGCCGTACTTCGAACGGCTCTGCTTACGATTCGCCACGCCCGCGGTGTCGAGCGCGCCGCGCACCACGTGGTATCGAACGCCTGGAAGATCCTTCACGCGGCCCCCGCGAATCAGCACGATCGAGTGCTCCTGCAGATTGTGTCCCACGCCCGGAATGTACGTCGTCACCTCGACGCCGTTGGTCAGGCGAACGCGGGCAACTTTCCGCAACGCCGAATTCGGCTTTTTGGGGGTTGAAGTATAGACGCGGGTGCAAACACCGCGCTTCTGCGGGCAGCTCTGCAACGCCGGGCTGGCCGTCTTCCATGCGGGCGCTTTACGCCCTTTGCGCACAAGTTGGTTAAATGTCGGCACGTACGTTCCTTACAAACTTTCAGTCAGCCCCGCCACGACCGTTTTACAACCCGGACGCGTTTATTGCCAAACGGCGGGCCAACTCTTCAGATCACTGCGTCTTTCCATTTAGCGGCCAGATGAACTGCTTGCCGCGGAGGCTATTGGACAGGTCCGTGTCTCGACGAAGCTGGTTCGTCACCGATAGCGGGACCTCGCCCTGGCCGGATCTCCGACGCCGGAGATGGTAGCCAGAAGCTTTTTATGAAGCTACAGCCAAACTCTTCTACTTTACACGATAGCTAAGTCCTGTGTCAACGGCGTTAAAGAGGATTTTCTTTGGCCCGGCGGCGGATACCGCAACACCACACCTTTTTCAGGAGTGCGGTGCCACGCGTGGGGAGAAATACCGGCAGATCCTCACCGGAAACCGGGCCACGCTCTCAGTTCTGCTTTTTCAGAACATGGCGCTTGAAATCCGGCCAGAACTCCTTCAAAACATTGGAAAAAGCGTCTGTTCCGATCTGCGTGAACATCCGCGCCATGGTCGGCGAAAAGCCAATTTCATCGGGGTAATATGCGTTTCCGACCGCCGCTGTAACTCCGTTGCCAAGGAACTCGCTGAAATTGAAAGTCAGGTTTCCATGATCGGTCCGTGCGACCACAACCCCGCGCGCCGCAAGAGCTGCACGCGCCCAAAACCCGCCGTGTCCGCGGCGGAAGAAACGCGGATCCTCATGCAGCAGGACCGGCAGAAATCCCTCAGTCATATAGTTGCCGATATCCTGATCCGCAATAGCCGATCCGTAGCGTCGAGCGTATCCCTTGACCCCTTGGCCAAAGGACGGGTTTTGATTCTCCAGTTGGTAAAGGCCCGAGAACAGCCCAGCCAGAATATAGGATGGCCCGTCAATCGTATCCTTGGTCGCGATCACGAGCTTCTGCTTCGCGGTTAATGGCACAAACGGGGCCGAGGCCTCCGCAGTCCGGTAGTTCGGCAAAACGCCGTAAGCCCTTTTGTCTTCGGTAGTCGGCTGTGGACTAACTGGCGGCAGGGCCGGGTCCGAGGCTGCCGGGCCGGTAGTTGCCGATTCGGCTAGTCCCGCGGCGGGCGGCGCGGATGCAACCGCCGGAGCCGACGTGGTCTGGACCGAAGGGGTTAGCTGCGCTCCCGCTAATTCGGCGAAAATCACCAAAGTTGCAGAAAGGATGAAAACTCGCATTTTAAGCATGTTCGGTGACGTGGTAGCCCAATGCCCGAAGACCTGAATAGACCCAGAGGCATTACTTACTGCGATGACTCACTCTTCGGTAAGGTTCCAGCCGTCTTCGACCAGTAATGGCAGAAAATGTAACAAAAATCACAGCTACCCACCGGAAAATGGTGTTGCAACATTCGGACCATCTAAAGACGACCTCCGCCGGACCCTGTATTCTGTAGTATAAGCCGCCAAGGTGACAGTCCCAAAACATTTCATGTAAGAATTGGCAAAGGCTGCTCGAGGAATCCCGAACGCCAGGCATACCGCGCCATTGGCGTCCGCCTCGGCTTCGCAGATGGTTTGCGCCACCGCGGGTGCGGCGGTTAAGATGAGTATCAGCTTTATCTGCAATGTGTTACGGGACAAGTTCAAACGTGATGACCGACATCGCAACTCCCCAAACAGATAACGGCGACAGAGCACTGGCAACCACCTCCGTCGCGCTCCTCATTCCGGCTTACCAGCCAGGCCCGGCGCTCATCGACGTCGTAAAATCGTTGATCGATGCCGGTTTTGCGGCAATTGTCGTAGTCGACGATGGCAGCGGACCGGACTACGCCCCCGTATTCGGACAGGTATCGAGTGGTAAAGGCGTAACGATAATTCGGCACGCCGTTAATCTGGGGAAAGGCGCCGCGCTGAAGACCGGCATGAACTTCGCGCTGGTAGAGCACGACGGGCTTTCCGGGATTGTGACCGCGGATGCCGATGGGCAGCATCATCCCGAGGATATTCGTCGCGTAGCCCGTCGCTTTGCCGAAAAGCCCGAGGCTTTGGTCCTGGGCTCGCGGGCCTTTGCGGGTCATGTTCCGTTTCGCAGCCGCCTCGGGAATTCCATCACCCAGTCCGTTATGCGCGTGGTCGTCGGCCAGCGGCTTTCAGATACCCAGACAGGCCTCCGCGCAATCCCCCGCGGGTTAGCCGAACGCATGTTGAGTGTTCCGGCGTCCGGCTACGAATTCGAGCTCGAAATGCTGATTGCGGCCAAGCATCTGGGCTTTGAAGTCTTCGAGGAGCCAATCCGAACCATCTACGAGACCGGAAACCCGACGTCCCATTTCGAACCTCTGCGGGATTCGATGAGGATTTACTTCGTACTGCTGCGATTCGGGTTCATCTCGATGCTTACGGCGGGGCTGGACAACCTGCTTTTCTACGTTTTCTTCCACGTTTCCGGCACTATAGCCCTGTCGCTGTTCGGAGCTCGCGTCATCGCTCTGACGTTCAACTACGCCGCCGTCAGGCGGACGGTATTCCTGTCGCGGGAACAGCACAGAATCGTGTTTCCGCGATATCTGCTCCTCGCCGTGGCCAACGTCTTTCTTTCCTATGCGATGATCTCGTTCCTGGCCGGCGTCTTGTTCATGGGCGTGATGGCGGCCAAGATATCCGTCGAGTCGTGCCTGTTCATCGCCAACTTCGCGATTCAGCGGGATTTCGTTTTTGCGCGTCGGTCGCCAACCGCCCGGCGATAGCCACTTGCTACTCCGGTCCCTTGCACTTGCGGGCCTCCTCGCCGCAAAAAGCGCCTCCCTGCCCTGGCGGGCGCCGACCCTGCAAATCGGGACAGAAACTTTTTGCCCGTATACGACACAACGTACATGAGAGAACAAAAGAAAGCTGAATGCGCCTCCGCTTGGGTATGATGGGCAAAGGCCACTTGATGTCAAACACCAGTCTGCGAATACTTGAAGGCACATCCCGCTGCGCGGCGAAAGGGCCACGCAACGGCGTGCGCCTGTTCAGAGTTCTGTCGATGGCGTCGCTTATGATGGCCGGATCCATAGGTACGGTCCGCGCTGAAGGTTCGTCGGTAACGGGAATCACGGGCCCGGCGTCGATTCCGGCGGCGATAGTCGGAAGCTTCTATTCGGTGACCTTCACCGCACAGGCGCCGCAGAACGCGCTCCTGACGTGGTCGATTGTATCGGGATCCCTGCCACAGGGACTCAATCTGGATCCGGTTCATGGCGTTGTGTCGGGCACGCCAACGACGGCCGGGACTGCGATGTTTACGATCTCGGTTTTTGACAGAGTTCCGCCTGCAGCCACCGAGAGCGTGAGTATCACTGTAAGCCCAGCGGCTCCCGTTGTGACAATTAGTCCGCTGGCAATTTCGGGTTCGGGCGCTCTTGGTTCATTCTCACCGGCGCAAAATATCGCGGGCGGCTTCTCGGTTTCGGGCGGCGTCGCGCCGTACACCTGGTCTGCAAGCGGACTACCGTCTGGCTTCAGCTTCAACAGTTCCAGTGGCGCCTTCAGCGGCACTGCGGGAAGCTCAGGAGCTTACAGCTTCAGCATTCAGGTCGCGGACGCCGAGACTCCCGCCCAAACGACTTCCATAAGCGTTTCCTACACGGTGCTCGGAATCACGACGCCGGTGCTGCCTCAGGGATCTACCACGGCTCCTTATTCGGCCAGCCTGACCGCGAGCGGCGGTCCAGGCTCGTATACGTTTTCCGCGAGTGGCCTGCCCCAAGGCGTTTCCCTGTCGCCCCAGGGAAC
Organism: Bryobacterales bacterium; assembly: GCA_003136575.1. Lineage (GTDB taxonomy): Bacteria > Acidobacteriota > Terriglobia > Bryobacterales > Bryobacteraceae > BOG-234. The sequence continues at coordinate 6,862 of PLEX01000227.1, forward strand.
ATTCAGCGGCACGCCGACATCGGCCGGCGAATATCCTGTTACATTGACCGTTTCATCTGGTGGACTTTCGACGTCCTCCACATTGACCCTGATCGTAACGGGTTCGACGAAACCGCTGACGGCGTCCGGCGGATCCCTGTCGGCCGGTGCTGTTTCAGTAGCCTACTCTTCAACGGGGCTGTCGGCTTCGGGCGGTTCCCCTCCGTACACCTGGTCGGTAATTGGAGGCTCATTGCCTTCGGGCATGTCGTTGTCGAGCTCGGGAGTTCTCTCGGGCACACCGTCTCAGTCCGGGAATTATGGATTCCAGGCCCAGGTGATCGACGCTGCTGGTGCAATCGCGACGGGTTCCTTTAACCTAACCGTCAATCCTTCCGCTGTCGCGCTGTCCGTGGGCACCTTTCCGAACGGCGTGGTGGGAGTAAACTACCCTGCGCAAATTCTCACGACGGCGGCCAACGGTGGAACCGCTCCCTATACTTTTACGGAGACGGGCAATTTCCCTCCTGGTCTGACCCTCGCGAACCAGGAAATCTCGGGAATGCCGACGACGGCTGGTACTTTCAACTTCACGATTATGGCCACCGATGCCAACGGGAAAGCTACGAATGGCCCCGCAACGATAGTAGTCAATCCAGCTGGAAATACACTGGTTCTTTCCGAAAGTTCGATTTCTTTCGCCATTACAGCCGGGGCGAACGGCGTGCCCGCACCGGCGCAGGTGACGATCAGTTCCAGTAACAACATGCTGATTTTGGGTTATTCTGTGATCGTGGCGCCGGGACAGCCTAAACCTTCCTGGCTCGATGTGAGCGGGGGGACTAGCACGCCTGGAACGTTAACCATCGCGGTTGATCCTTCCGCGCCTGCGCTGCCTGCTTCTCAGACGCCTTATTCGACCACGATTCTGGTCGCGTGTCCGATCATCAGCGCCTGTCCCGAAACCGAAGAGACGATAACGGTGACGTTAACGGTCTCGGCGCCGCCTCCGCAACTAAGCCTGAGCGACTCGATACTCTCGTTCAGCGCTTTCAGTTCGAATCCCGTGGCGTCCTCGCAGGTTCTTGGACTGCAGAACGCGGGCGGCGGCGTGATCACTATCAACTCGATTTCGACCGGCGATAGCTGGCTCACCGTTTCCGGCGCCGCCACAACCATTGTGGCCGGCCCGGGAGCGTCCGTCACCGTCACCGCGAATCCCCTGGGGCTGAGTTCCGGGTACTATACCTCGACAGTCACTGTAAACTCCTCGGCGGGCGTCGCGGAAATTCCGGTAACGTTCCTGATCACTCCGAGCGTCACGATGACTCTCGGCCCCGAAGGCGCTCAGTTTTCGGCGCCGGCCGGAAGTTCTCCAGGTAATCTGAATGGATCGTTCAACGTGCTGGTGGCCGGCACGGGAACCGTCTCATGGACCGCTTCCCTGCTTTCCGGACCAAACTGGCTTAGCCTGGGCGCCGCGACGGGAAATTCGAACGCGACCTCGTCCTCCTCGGTGACGTACTCGCTTAATTCGACAGCGATCACCGGTCTGGCGCCGGCTTCCTATTACGCCACTATCGACGTCAGCGCTACCGGCCTGCCCGATCAGCAATATCAGGTAGTTCTGAATATCACTCCGTCGAGCGCCGCTGTCCATCCGGTCCTGAGTCCGGCCGGACTCGTCTTTCAATCCGGAGCCACGCAGCCGCGGAATGTATCGGTTTATTCCAGTTCGGCGTCAGACCTCAATTACCAGGCCTCGGCTACAACCACGGACGGCGCGAACTGGCTCTCGGTCTCCCCGACCATCGGACTGGCTTCGTCCGGTTCCCCTGGCATGTCAACGGTTTCGGTGAACACCACCGGTCTGGCCCGCGGAGTTTACACCGGACTCGTGAGCTATGACCTTTCTTCTTCCGAGGTACGCTCGGTGAACGTAACTCTGATCGTGACCGCAGCCGGTGCGGCGGCCACAGTGCGGGCCGGGCGCACCGAGGCAACGCCCGAAGCCGCGTCTGCGTCTTGCACTCCGTCGCAGTTGGTTGGGACGCAGACGGGCCTGAATAACAATTTCGCCCAGCCTGCGGGTTGGCCCACCCCGCTTACTGTCAACCTGATGGACGACTGCGGCTCTCCCGTAAACGGCGCGTCGCTGAGTACGACGTTCTCCAACGGCGACCCGGCGATGGAACTGTCACCGTTGGATAAATCTTCAGGCATGTATCTGGGTACCTGGACGCCCAGGAACCCGGCTCCGCAGGTGACTGTGATGGCAACCGCCAGGTTTTCACCATTTCCGGTGGCGATGTCTCAGGTGACTGGCCAAGTCAGCCCCAACGCCGTGCCCATCGTGAATCCAAATGCCATCCTGGACGCCTTCAACCCGGTCGTCGGCGCGGCGCTGGCGCCAGGCATGACGATTGAAATTTATGGCAATTATCTGGCAAGTCAGACGGTGCTGGCATCCACTTCTTCTCTGCCTACGACTTTAGGCGGCACCTCGGTCTTAATCGGCGGAACCCTTGCGCCGCTTTACTTCGTAAGCCCAGGCCAGATCAACGCCCAGATTCCGTTCACGGTGGCTCTCGGCAGCCACCAGATTCTTGTCGAATCGGGGAATCAGCTGAGCACCCCCGAGCCCATCCAAATCGTTGCTGCCGCGCCCGGCATCGTGAATGTTGCCGGCCAGATCGTCGCCCAGCATGCCGCCGATGGTTCCTACGTGACGTCGACTTCTCCCGCCCAGCCTGGGGAGTACGTGGTTTTCTATTTATCCGGACTTGGCGTGACCAGCAATCCCGTAGCGAGCGGCACTCCGACCCCCAATAGCCCGGCCAGTGTTCCGCTGTTGACGCCGACGCTGACGTTTGCCGGCGCCACCGTTCCGATCGCATTTGTTGACCTTACGCCCTCGGAGATTGGCCTGTTCCAGATCAGTTTCCAGATACCGGCGACTGCCGCAGCCGGAAGCGCGACGATTTCGGTTACCTCCGGGACATCGACCAGCAATCAGGTAGTCATCCCTGTTCAGTAGGGTTCCCGAGCCGGTTTCGGCTTCATTACACCAAAACCCGGCTTCTCTTCCGTCGCATCACGTTGGCGCCTGAAACCCAGACCTCCCGCTCCCACCTGGGCGCGTCGGAAACGCGCCACAGGCAAACCCGTGCGTGCTGCGTATTCCAATCTGATTTCCCACACTGATTAGTCAGGCCCGGTTAACCTCAGGACCGGCGGATGCGTCAAAGCATCCAGTGTGGTGGTTTTCAACCATGATTCCATTTTGCCGGCACGCCGGTAAATGCTGCAAAATGATAGACATGCGATTTGGCTCCCCGATTGCCAAAGGGGAAGCGGATGCATAAGTATATGAGACTCCAAATGCCGACCGTCGGAATTGCCTGGAACGTTCCGTTGAACCATTCGGGTTCGCGCCTCGTGTCGCCTCTGGCGGCCTTCGCGCTCCTTGCTTTCTCGACGGCGCTTCTCGCCCAACCGCCTTTCCCCCCGCCCCAAGGTTCCGCCCCCCAGAGTCCCGCGCCCCAAGGTAGAGCGCAGGGAGCGCCGACTCAACCGAACGGTGCTGGCGGCCCGGTGGACGAACCCGGCCGCGGAGTGGCGCGGCTGGGTATCCTGAATGGCGATGCTTCGATTCGCCGCGGCGATGCAAGCGAGTGGCAGGCGGCCGCGGTGAATGCGCCGCTGATGTCGGGCGATGAGATTTCGGTCGGGGTGGGTAGCCGTGTGGAAGTGCAGTTCGACGCCGCACATTTCGCTCGCATCGCGGGCGACTCGGAAGTCCGTCTCGCCGATCTCGAAAACGGGCATTATCAGGTACAGATTTCGCACGGTCTGGTCACATGGCGCGTCCTCCGCGACCTGCAGTCGCAGGCTGAGATCGATACGCCCCTCGTCGCCGTTCATCCTGGCCGCCAGTCGCAGGTGCGGGTTGAAGTCGCTGCCGACGGCACGACACACATCACGGTGCGTAAAGGCGAAGCTACGGTCTCGACTCCGAAAGGCTCGGAAACGGTCGCCGAAGGCAGCACCATGGACGTGCGCGGTTCCCTGAACGATCCCGAATTCCAGGTCGTCGCCGCCGCCGCCAAGGACGAGTGGGACAACTGGAGCGATCAGCGCGACAGCTACCTCGCGCGCGCGCAGGCGCCGCGTTACGTGCAGCAGGATGTTTATGGTGTGGAAGATCTCGACCCCTACGGTCACTGGGTCTACGATCCCGCCTACGGCTGGGTATGGATGCCGACGGTCGCAGCGTCCTGGGCACCGTATCAGGACGGTCAATGGGTTTGGGAAGACTACTACGGCTGGACTTGGGTCGATTACGCTCCGTGGGGATGGGCGCCTTTCCACTACGGATCCTGGTATTTTCGGGGCGGTCTCGGCTGGGCGTGGTATCCCGGTCCGCGCATCGGCCGTGTCTGGTGGCGTCCGGCAATGGTCGGGTTCTTCGGCTGGGGCGGGGGCGTGGGGGTTGGGATAGGTTTCGGATTCGGCAATATCGGCTGGATACCACTGGCCCCGTTTGAAGTGTTCCATCCCTGGTACGGACGTGGAGGCTTCGGCGGCGCGCTGATTAACGTGAATATCGCTCGCAACACCAATATCGTCGGAGCGTTCCGCAACGCGGGTGTGGCGCATGGCGTCACGGCCGTGACAGCTGCGGATTTTCAGCGCGGCAGTTTCCGCAACACGATTGCGGTGGATAGAGCCACCCTGCAGCAGGCTTCGCTCGTACGCGGCGCGGTGCCGGTGACTCCAACGGCCCGAAATCTCGCTTTCACCAATCGCGCGGCAACTGTTACAACACGCGCAACGGCAACTTCGGCGAGCACCAGATTTGCCGGTTCGCCAGCCGCGGCGGCGACACGCACGCCGTTCGCTCAGCAGCAGGCGGCGGTTCGTTCGGCCGTGACGGGACAGGGCCGGACTGCGACCGCGCTTCAAGGGCGCTCCGAGGCGCAGTCGCAGACATCCGCGCAAGGCCGCGCCGCTTCCACTCCTTCGGCGGCGGGACAGTCTCAATCTTCCTCCGGCTGGCAGCGATTTCAGAGCACTCCGTCGAGTTCGAATTCCAGTGTGGGTAATTCCCGCACATCGACGCCAGGTTCGACAGCCGCGCCGGGATTCAGCAGATTCGGAAGCACGCCCAACGAATCTTCGCAATTCGGTGGACAACAGGCAAGGCCGCAGGGTTCGGCTGGCAGTCAGGCCGGCCAATCGGCGCAGCCCCGTCAATATCAGGTCTCTCCCCAGATCACCCGGCAGCGGCCTGAATATGCGCCGGCGGCGCCGCAATCGTCCGGAAGCGGCGCATCGCAGGGCCGTGCACAGTCACCTCCCGCACCTTCGCCGGGTGGATCCGCTCCCCGAAGCGCGCCAGCCGGAGGCGGTCGGCAAAGCGGTGCCAGCCAGCGTGGCGGACGTCGCTGATTTGCCTGGGTGGTGCGGCAAATGCCGAGTCGCGCAAGCAGGCCTCATTCGGAGAGTCCGATGTTACAATGGCATCAGTCGCGGCGGCTGTAGCTCAGCTGGTAGTAGCGCCAGATTGTGATTCTGGAAGTCACGGGTTCGAACCCCGTCAGCCGCCCCATTCTTTCCATAAATTGCAGCCTCTTAATGGCGCTTCCGTCAGACTTGCCATACCTCCCGCCGATTTCCTGTTTTTTCAACGTTTTCTCTGCCGCATCAACGGACGCTAAACAGCCATAACGCAGGCGGTTAAAGACCCGTGCGTGAGATACCTAGTTTTTTCATGAGGGCGTTGAGTGTGGTCCGGGGGACTCGCAGACGGCGGGCTGCGACGCTGATGACCCCGCCACTTTCCCGCAGCATGCGCGCGATGTGCTCGCGTTCGACGTCTTCGAGGGCGGAACCGGCCTGAACTGCAGGCGTGATGCGAAGTTCGGAGAGAGGTGCGCGAAGGCTGGTGCCGCGAGAGAGGATCACGGCCTTTTCGATAAAGTTCTCGAGTTCGCGGATGTTACCGGGCCAGGGCCAATCGATCATAGCGTTAAGAGTCGTCGAAGAGATGAAATCGATACGTCGCCCCATTCGTTCCCCGTATTTTTCGGTGAAATGGCGGGCGAGAAGAGGTATGTCTTCGGGTCTTTCGCGAAGGGCCGGCAGCGTGATCGGAAAGACTTTGAGGCGGTAATAGAGGTCGCTGCGGAAGAGCTTATCGCCCACCATTTGGGTAAGATTCTGGTTGGTGGCGGCGACGAGGCGAATATCGATGGGGGTGGTGCGCGTGCTGCCGAGGCGCTCAAAACACTTTTCCTGCAGGGCGCGGAGGAGTTTGGGCTGGAGTTCAAGCGGAATATCACCGACTTCGTCGAGGAACAGGGTGCCTCGGTTCGCCATCTCGAAACGGCCGATCTTCTGCTGGAGGGCACCGGTGAAGGCGCCTTTTTCATAGCCGAACAGCTCGCTTTCAAGGAGGCCTGTGGGAATGGCGGCGCAGTTCACGCTGACGAAGGGGAAATTGCGGCGGGGGCTGAGCCGATGGATTGCGAGAGCTATGAGTTCCTTGCCTGTTCCGATTTCGCCCAGCACCAGAACGGTGGCGTCCGTGGGTGCGACGAGTTCCACCTGAGCGAGTACCCGTTTGAGAGCGCGGCTGCAACCGACGATCTCCGGAAAGTTCTGCTTCGGCGCCTGGGCAAGGGAATCGAGAGGCACCTCCGGGGCAGGTTCGGACCGCAGATCGGTTACGAAGGTGATCCAACGAAAGGGACAGTTTGAGGACAGCCGTCGCTACCCGGACGCGAACGCGGGTACCATCTTTGCGGAGGAGCTCTTTCTCGAAGGGACTGGAGGCGCCGAAGCGCAAACCCTCTTCGTGAGCGAACTCATCGGAGGCGGCGTATTCCTTTGGCGTAAGGGTGGCCCAAACGATGAGACCGGCGAGGAGCTCTTCGCGAGTGTAGCCGAGTAGTTCAAGGAGGGGGTCGTTCATCTCGGCGATGCGGTCGAACTCGCCGGAGGCGACGCCGGCGATAGTGGACTGGTCGGCATCTGCTGCCGGAGTGCCGCCCCGCCGGCTATCGAGCGCCTCGTCGCGCTCATGGCGGTCGGTGAAGTCGCGTACGACGCGGGCATAGCCCTGAAGAATTCCGGCTTCGTCATGGAGAGCCATGCTGACGGAGTTGGCCCAGAATCGGGAGCCGTCCTTTCGGGAGTGCCAGGCTTCACTGGCGGCGTGCCCTTCCCGGACGGCGCGCAGGAGTTTACGTTCCAGGCGGACGAGGAGCCTGTCTTCGGGAGGATAGAAGAACGACAGGTCAACTCCGAGGACTTCCTGAGCTTTGTAGCCGTACATCCGTTCGGCGCCGCCGTACCACGCGACGACGCAGCCATGTGCGTCCAGAAGGCAAAGGGCGTAGTCCTGCGCCCACTTGGGAATTTCCTCGGCGGTGATACCGCCCCCTGATGAGGGAAGTTTGTCTTTCAGGAGCAGCAGATGACGGACGGGGAGAACGTTGCCGCGCGCGCGGTACTCGACATCGTAAGAAGTTCCGTCAGGGCGCAGGAGTTGCAGAGTGCCGACCTGGTCGCCATCTTTGAGGAATTGCTGCCAGCGTTCCTGGAGGATAGGGGAGGGGGAAGGCGCGAGGAAATCGTCGAGGCGCCGACCGATGATGTTTTCGCGCTGGAGGCCGAGGAGTTTACCCGCGCCGACGCTGGCTTCCTGATAGTTGCGGTCATCGTCGGCGATGAGGATGGGAGACGACGGGTGAAAGACGACGGCGCGGAAGAGGGCCTGGAGTTCGCGGAGTCCGTTTTCCATGAGCCACGGAGAGAGGGGAACCTGCGGCTCCGGCATGGACTTCAGGGATCGGGGGGGATCGGTATGTGGATGCGGCGTCATTCTTCCGGCTGCTGGCAGTGCGCTGACTTAGGCAGGCAGATATAAGGGGCAATTGATGCGCCGAATCCCGGAGGGGCAGGATTGCGAAGATTTGCGCGGGAATTGCGGCGAGAGGGCAAGCCAGGGAGACGACGGATGGTAGAATAGACCACCTGTGGTCAGGCGGCGAAGGGCAGGCCAGCGGAAGTGCGCCTCCTCCGGCGACCGGCTTGCGAAGCGATCAGCCTTGCGCTCTTCGATCGCGTCCACGAGACTCCCGAGTAAACCGTCCAGTCGCTCCGGTAAATTCACCTGTCACATGTCGCGATAACGGATGCGATGGGTTCTTAGTCCAGACGGACTGGCGTCAAAATCGATGCCCGCGACGGCTCCCGGCAAACTTTTCGTCAGAGGGCCGTAGGCCGTAGTTAGACCTGTCCGATGTTTGCCTACATTCACTGGAGAAAACCACCTACCCTGCCGATTAGAAGATCAGTCCGTGACGCTCATGTGCTCTGGCAACAGAGTCAGAGTATTCGCCCAAACCTGACAGACAAGAAAGGCAAGAACGACTACTAAAAATGACTGATTCTGAAGTACTTGTGGCTATTCAAACGAAATCCCCGCTTCTCGCGCGTGTCGCGCCACACGGCGACCAGCCGGAGATCGTGCGCCCGCTCGGTGTGGAATGCGCAATCGGACAGTCGGCTGGCCGATCCTCCGAATCCCGTTCCGCTGCGTCCATGGAACAACAGCAAATTGCCCGTCTTATTGCCGAGAATGACGAGTTGCGCCGAATGCTTGCGGACGAACAGAACGCACAGATCACTCTGAGGGAGCATGGCGACCTGCTGCAGGAGCAGTTTTACACTCTGAACGCGAAATTGTCGGCTGAGATTAACGAGCGTCGGACGGCACAGGAGAGGCTTCAACGCCTTGTGGACGCCGCCACCCGCGACAAGAGCGATCTGGAGATGCTTGTGCAGATACTGACGGACGTGGGAGATGCGCACGCGGAAGACGCGGCAAAGGCGCGCGTCGACCCTCTCACAAGCATCGCCAACAGGAGACGTTTCGACGAGTATCTCCTGAAGGAATCGGGACGCCACGCCCAGCTCCGTCAACCGTTGTCGCTGCTGATGTGCGACATCGACCATTTCAAAACCTACAACGATTTTTACGGCCATCAGGCCGGCGATGAGTGCCTGAAGGCGGTGGCGACAGCGATCGCGAGGTGTGTGCGGAACGGGGATCTGGTGGCTCGTTACGGTGGCGAGGAGTTCGCAGTAGTGTTACCGCACACGCCTCATGTGCGGGCGGGGCAAATTGCCGACCGAATCATTTCCGCTGTGGCAGCCGCGGAAATTCCTCACGCGGCCTCGGCGGTTGGAGAAAACGTCACGCTCAGTGCGGGAGTCGCGTGCAGGATTCCGAGCCGCGAGGAGTCCGCGGATGGATTCCTGCTCGTTCAGGAAGCGGATCAAAGGCTCTATATGGCCAAACGCCAGGGGCGGAACCGGGCTATTTGAGGAGGATGAAAACGATGATGACAAACCAGACGCTGGGTCGCTGGGGACGCCCGCCCGCCAGGCAGTGCGAATACCTGGTCGTTTCTTTCTCCCCTTTCAGCGCTCCCCTCCGTCAGCGATGGCGTAACAACGGAGTTTCGGCTGATTTTCTGGGGGATTATGTAAAGGCGTTTCTGCCTGCCGAAATCAACCACGCTGAGATCCAGCATGCGGTGGCGTTTGTAGCCAATGAATTTCTTGAAAACGCTATGAAGTACCACGAATGCTCGGTGGACATCCCCATTGGTTTGCGCCTGGAACTGACCAGCGAGGAGATCGCGTTAACTGTCAGCAATTCGATAGGCCCCGCGCAGGCCGAACGCTACCGTGACTTTGTCGCAAACATGCTCTCTCAGGACACCGGCGACCTGATTCTCGCCCGGATGGAGCAGGGCGCCGACGGTTCGGATGAAAGCGCCTCCGGTCTCGGTCTGTTGACGATGATGAGCGACTATGGCGTGGAACTGGGTTGGCGGTTTGAGGCCCAACCCGACTACCCCGAAATGATGACCGTTACCACGAGCGCGGTCCTGAATCTCACAAACCCGGAAGGAGCGGCGTAATGAAAACCATAACGGGGGAGTCGTTTGAAGTCCGGACCGAGGAAGGCCGGAATGTGGTGTTTTTTAAAGGAGCGCTGCGTTTGTCCGGTTCGGAGGATTATGCGCCGATTCTGGAAATGCTCAAAGGCACTCTGAGCGAACCCGTCGCAACTGTTCTGGTGGATCTCAGAGACCTGGATTTTCTGAACAGCTCCGGCATCACCATGTTATCCAGGTTTGTTATCGAAGCGAGGGACCGAACGGGAATCGATCTCCATTTCGTTGTTTCCGAGGCCATACCCTGGCATCTTCGTTCACTGAAAAACCTCCAGCGGCTCATGCCAGCTTTGAAAATTCGCCTCAACTGACGCTCCGACATGGACCACTCTGACTCGCGCGCGATTGGCGGAGCATTGCCTGCCGCCGGCGGAGAACGCATGATGAAAAGCACGATTCGTAACCGGTTGATCCTCCTGTGCTCCTGCCTGCTCGTCTTAATGGCCGCTGTCGCCGCCGTCTGTTCCTTGTCGCTGGAGCGCCTGAAGCGCGACGCCCATGAGGCGATTGCCGTCGGCGCCCGTCTCCACTCGATCGCGATCGAAATTCAGGTGCATAACCTCAAGGCGCAGCGGCGAATAAAAGAATACCTGGCGGAAGTCGACAAGCTGGGTCCGGAAAAAGCCCGGCAAATGTATCTCGAAGAGTCCGACTTCGAGATTCACGAGATGGAAACCCTCGCGGCGAAAGCCGCCGCCATTTCGCCGGATGCCGGGAAGCGCGCGAAATTCGCAAGGATCGGCCAGGGTCTGGCATCGTACCGGCAGGCGGTGGACCGTGCAGTCGGGCTTGCAACCGATGATATTGAGACATCCCGGCGGGCCGAAGCTCAGGAGAGGTACGCGCTGGCGGCGGATCAACTCGATCAGGAGGCTGAAGACGGAGAGGTCGCAGGCAGCGAGGCGAGCCAGTCGGCCGAGGCCGGGATGGTGCGAACCAGCCGCGTCGGAAGCCTGCTTTCCGTTGGGATCTCCGTCATCGGGCTTGCGGCTGGAATTTACATGAGTTTCATGCTCCTCCGTTCGATTCTGGGCCCAGTGGATCACCTTCGGGAATTGGCCGACACGGCCAGCCGGGGGAATTTCCAGCTCGAAGTCAGGCGTTTTTCCAACGATGAGATTGGCGATCTTTCCGAGTCGTTCTCCCGGATGCTGGCTTCGGTGAGGTTCTTCCAGTCGAAGACTGAGATGCTGAACGAACAGTTAAAGGCGGAGAATCTGCGCATGAGCGCTGAACTCGACGTCACACGGCGTCTGCAGCAGATGATGTTGCCTCGGGAGACGGAGATGAGCGCCATAGCCAGCCTCGACATCTCCGGGTACATGAGGCCTGCCGCGGAGGTCGGCGGCGACTACTATGACGTTGTCTCAAAGGACGGCGGCGTCTTTTTCGGGATTGGGGATGTGACCGGACATGGCCTCGAAAGCGGCGTGATCGGCATTATCCTCCAGACCGCCGTCAGGACGTTGCTGGCTTCCGGGCATTTCGACAACATGGAGTTTTTCAACATCCTCAACCGGGTAATCTGCGAAAGCGGCCGCCGCATGAACTGCGACCGGATTCTGACATTCAGCCTGCTCCATTACCAGGACGGAATCGTCAAAATCAGCGGTCAGCACGAAGAAATCATTGTCGTCCGCGGCAATGGCGTCATCGAAAGGCACGATACGCTCGACCTTGGTTTTCCGCTCGGACTCGAAGAGGATATCTCCAGGTTTGTGAGCGAAACAACCGTTCCACTGGAAGATGGCGACGTGATGGTCGCCTACACGGACGGAATCACGGAGGCTATCGATCGCGCCGGTTCTGCCTACGGAGTTGAGCGGCTCGCCGAAGCGGTCCGAAACAGCTGCGGGCGGCCGTCCGACGCGATCCGCAAAGCTGTCCTGGAAAGCCTGGGCGCGCACGTCGGAGAGCAGGACCTTCTCGACGACGTCAGCCTGCTTGTCATCAAGTCGGCGGGTTCGACCCAAATAATGAAAGGCTGAAGACAGGACTCGAATCCGGATGGCGGCCGCGTTTCTTTCGCCAGAAATAAATGGTGCGCCACAGCTAATCAACCCGCACGGGGCTGTTTCGTGCAGCCGCTCTTACCGGAATAAAACCCTTAGCCGCTTCTGCCAACGCCTCCTCCGGCGACAGGTTCGTGAAATGATCGGCCCTGCGCTCTTTTATCGCCTCCACCAGATTTCCGATAAAACCGTCCAGCCGCTCCAGTAAATTCACCTGGCACATGTCGCGGTAACGGATGCGATCGGTTCTTAGTCCAAGTGGCCTGGCGTCAAAATCGATATCGGCGACGGCCTCGCCCGGAAACTGGCAGTATGTCCGGGCGAGCGCTGTCATCTGAGCGTCGTTGATCCTGAATCCCGATCGCCTGATGCTTTCCGCCATTTGAAACAAGTGGAACCCTTCAAGCCGTTCGCGTTTCGTCTTCAATTCCTTCTTTCTCGAATTAATCATGACCTTCGCCAGAAGCTGTTCCGGCGAGCGGATCGGAGCGTGGTCAAGCGGCGGCGCATCCAGCACTTTGCCCCCAACCCCCGGTGTACAGACGTTATGGTTGCCTTCGCTCAGTATTACCGAATCGGCGAGCGATCGCGGAACCACCACCTTGATCATTTCCCTGACCTCGGTTGCGCGCGGTTTGAACATCCGGAAAAGCGGGTTGGAGAAGCGGAAATACCCGTTTGACACGGGCACGAAAGTGCGCCACTTCAAACCGGCGAGCGTATTGGGGGGAAGCGCCCCCAGAACGTTCTCGTACGCGCGCCTCGGGCTGGTCAGGAACTCGTCCGCATCCAGCAGAAAGCACCAATCGAACCGGTACTTCGCGAATGCCAGACGCATCGCGTGAGTCGAGATCGCTCCCTGATAGTACTCGAGCGGGGCATAGCGCCAGAGCGTGATCGGGAACCCCTCAGCCTGCATTGCTCCTATGATTTCCGGGTTCGATCCGTACTGCCGTGATCTACGACGAAGAACCGGTCCACAACCCGGCTGTTAATCCGGAAAAACAGTTCTATGATGTCGCATTCGTTGCGCACTACCGAAACAGCTGCCAGTTTCATCGGTGAATCTCTCCGGGCGATCCACCCGCCCAGAGGCTCAGTTTAGCGTGTCCGGCGAAGGCTCATAAACGTGGGGCCAACCCCGGCGAAATGCCGGGGCCGAATCGAAGTCCATCAGCCCCTCCGATGTATCCTAAACCAAGCCATGCTGCCCGCCCTCGCCACCCGTCATGCCGATGAGCCGTTTGTCGAATCCGTCTTATGCGCCACGGACTTTTCGCCCGCCGGCCTCAATGCGTTCGCCCATGCCCTGATGATGGCTGTTTCTCTCCGCTGCCACTTCACCCTGTTCCATGCGGGCGAAGAGCGGGACGCCGATATCGAGTGGTCGCATATTCCCGGCGTGAGGAACGTACTGGAGCAGTGGGGATACCTCGAAAAAGGAAGTCCTCGCAGCGCCGTATTCGACAAGATGGCGGTCTCTGTGACAAAAGTGTATGTGCGGTCCCACGATGCGCTCGGCGAACTCGCCGATTATCTCCGTCGAAAACCGGCGGACCTCGTGGTGATTGGAAACGACGGACACACGAACAAGTCGTCGTGGCTTCATCCTTCCGGCACCCGCCTGATCACGTGGGACGCCCGCACCATGACCATGTTCGTTCCCCCTGCGGGAGGGTTCGTCTCGATGGAGCACGGCGGCTTTACCTTGCGGCGAGTTCTGGTGCCGGTGAACCACCAACCCGATCCCCAGCCCGCCGTCACGTACGCGTTTCGTGCCGCCGTATTTTCTTCCGAAGATGTAGTCTCCATGGATCTGCTTCATGTGGGACACGAGAGCGAAAGCCTCCGGCTGGATTTGCCTGAGCGCGATTACCTACGGTGGGAACTGATGTCGCGTGCGGGCGATCCTGCGGGCCAGATCCTCCAAACCGCATCGGAGTTGGACGTGGGCTTGATCGCCATGACAACCGACGGTGCCGGCAGATTGTTCGGCGCATCGCGCGGCAGCGTCACCGAACGAGTAGTGCAGGGCGCTGCTTGTCCCGTCCTCGCGGTACCCGTCGACCGGTAGATTTCGGCCCGCGGCGCGCGCCGGGGATTGACACAAGCTTTCTTTTGCATGTAATATACCTATTGGTTAATTAACCATTGGGTAAATATCCACGTGCCTGCCGACCAACTCAGCACAACCTTCGCCGCCCTGGCGGATCCGACTCGCCGCGCAATCCTCGCTCGTCTCACAATGGGTGAAACATCGGTCCGCGAACTCGCCGAGCCTTTCGATATCAGCGCGCCGGCGATCACCAAACACCTGAAAGTGCTCCGGAACGCGGGGCTGATCACGCAGGGGCGCCGGGCGCAGTGGCGTCCGTGCCGACTGGAAGCGGGGCCGATCCGCGAGGTCGCCGCATGGGCGGAGGTCTACCGCCAGTTCTGGGAAGAGAGCCTTGACCGACTGGACGATTACCTCGTCCAAATGAAGAAAGCCGCGAAAAGAGGAAAACATGCCGGAAGTAAAGAATGAATTGACCGTAACCCTGCCGTCCGACAAGACGATCCTGTTGACGCGCGTCTTCAATGCGCCGCGCGAATTGGTGTTCGACGCCATGAGGAAGCCTGAGCACGTGAAAAACTGGTGGGGGCCACGCTGGACCTTCATGACCGTCTGCGAAATCGACTTCCGCGTGGGAGGGACGTGGCGCTATGCTCTGCGCACGGCCGACGGCAAGGAAGTAAGGTTCAAGGGCGTGTACCACGAGATCGTGCCGCCTGGCCACAGAATGCTACGACGAGCCGGCGCTCGGGTGCCCCGAGTGTATGGTCACAACAACATTTGAGACAACTACTTGATCGACGATTCCGTCGTCAACCCTCCGCCTCGCGTCAAAGGAACTCGGAGGTAAGACCGGGTGGCAATTCTCGCGCTCCATCCCTCAAACGCAGCCCGCGACGCGCACCTGAACTCCTCGCAAAGTTCATCGACCCGTGGGCGGAGTTCTGTGGAGTGCGCGGCCTCAGTGCTTTCGCGTTGAGCGATCATCTCGCGAACGTCCAATTGAAGGCCAGCACCGAGCACCTGAAGCATCTGTATCAAACGGTCGTCGTACATCGGATCCGATTTGACCTTCGACGGCGGCATGGGGATCAGCGTCGCTGTCGAAAGCCACTGCGGATTCAGCGCGTCCAGCGCTTCCCGCATTTGCCGACCCGCCGTTTCAATGGCACGCCTCTTGTAAGGCCAGCCAGGCTGCCCGCGGCGGTCCATGGGCTTCTTCAGGTTGAAGATCAGATGGTTGGTTTCGCTGAGCTGGTAGCCTCTTCTTGCCGTGTATTCGCCCAGG
>PLEX01000079.1 GCA_003136575.1 Bryobacterales bacterium
TTCGGTGAAACGATATACTAGTCATCACTCGCAACTCCTATGCGACGTCGGACTCAAGAACGACGGCGTCGCCGGCTTGAATCATCCCGGGCCTGATGACGCGCGCGTAAAATCCGCCGTTCGCCCAGCAGGGCGAGGTTATATCGCCCGCTTTGCACGCGGCGTCGTACAACTCGGCCTTGGTGGCCGGGCCGTAAGCGTTCAGGTTGGCGCACGGAGTGCGCAGTTTCGTCAGTTCGATCACGGCGTCCTGCCCTACGCGGTACCGCTGTCCGGCGCGCCACATATGCGGATCGAGACCGGAAACGGTCAGGTTCTCTCCGATCGCGCCGTAATACACCGGAAAACCTCGACGCGCCAGTTCGTCGATGAAGTCCGCCGATGCCATAAGCACGGCCCTCAGCGGACCTCCGTGGTGGACCGGATTGCGCCAACGGTCGCCGTCGACGCGATCCATCGACAACATGACCGGGCCTTCGATGGGGCGTTTGGGTAAGCCTCCGTTCGAGCGATTGACTTGTTTTAGAATGCCTGCCAAGACCTATTATTCTCCCTGACCGGCACTGCGGGCGGCAGCGCGCTAATCTCACAGTTTGGATAACCTGACGCACTCGCTGGTCGGCCTCTTCCTTGCGCGAGCGGGATTCCGGCGCGCCACTCCCGCCGCCACGGCAATCCTGGTGGTCGCCGCCAACGCCCCCGATATCGACGTAATCTCCTGGTTCTGGGGACGCCCCACATGGCTCCACTGGCATCGCAACATCACGCACTCGCTGTTGGGCGCTCCGGTGATGGCCCTGGCTACCGTTGCGCTCATCGCTCTGCTGAGCCGGAAGAAAGTCCGCTGGTGGCCGGCTTTCCTGATCGCTCTCCTGGCCGTGGCATCCCATCTGCTGCTAGATTTGACTAACGTCTATGGCGTCCGGCTGCTGCTTCCGTTTTCGGGCCACTGGTCGCATTTCGACATCGCTCCCGTGCTCGACTTCACCATCTGGGCTATTATGCTCGTCGGAATCGTTGCGCCCGCACTTTCGCGGCTTGTTGGATCGGAGATAGGCGAGCCGGCTCCCGATAAAGGTAAGGCCGGATGGGCCGTGACCGCGCTGCTTTTGCTGACGGTCTACTATTACTCGCGAAGCGTCTTCCACGAGCGCGCCGTCAATATAGTGGACTCGCACCTCTACAACAAGCTCGCGCCACGCAGAACGGGCGCGTTTCCCACAGCGAATCCTGTGGTTTGGCGCGGCATGGCGGAACTAAGCTATGGCTATGCGGATGTGCCCGTCGATTTGCGAACTACTTTTCATGCGACCGACGCCGTCAGTTACTACAAGCCCGTGCGCACTCCCGCGATGCAGGCGGCGATGGCGACCTACCCTTTTCAAATGCTGCTGGAATTCGTCCAATACCCGCTCTGGGTGATTGAGCCGACCCTCGATCAAAACGGGGATCTCCGCGTGTCGCTGATCGATCTGAGGTTCGGCACTCCACAGCAGTCGGGCTTTGCTGCCACCGCGATTGTGAGTCCGGCTAACCGGGTGGTGGAGTCTTCCTTTGGCATGGGCGAGGTCAGGCCCCGTTGACGCCGGAAGATCGCACGAGGCTTCCACGCACTAAGCTTGCCCGGACGAAAACGGGCGGGTGGGCGCGGAAGAGCGACATCAAACACGGCGAATCGGGCCGCCCGTTGTGCCGCTGGTGCGGCTCGGAAACTCCGCCGCGCCGTCGGACGTTTTGTTCCCGTGCCTGCGTTCACGAGTGGAAACTCCGAACCGACCCCGGCTATCTGCGCGAAAAAGTTCTGGAGCGCGATGGCGGAGTCTGCGCCAAATGCAGCGCAGACACGGTGGCGCTTCGGCGAGACATGCGCCGGTTGGACTTCTCGGCAAGACGCAGATTTCTCAAAGAATGGGGGCTTGGCGAAAAAAGCCGGAAGTCGCTTTGGGATGCCGACCACATCGTACCTGTTGCGGAAGGTGGGGGACAGTGCGACCTTGCCAACATGCGGACACTTTGCCTGAAGTGCCATCGGGAGGCGACGGCGGCTCTGCGCGCACGCCTGACGCGTGCCGGGGCCCGCGGGATGAGAACGGCTACTTCCTGAACAGGCGATCAAAAGCGTCGCGGGCGTCCGACGCGTTACGCGGCGCGGGTGCGTTCACGCCCGGTATCGCCTGCCTGCCCGCGTTGGAACCCGATACTTCGCGCGCAACCGTAACCCGCGGCGAAAATAACGCGCAATCGTTCGCCTGATCCTTAATGGCGATTCGTACCGGGATCGGCTTGAGGCACTGGAAGCGTGTGGACGATTCGAAATTCACGCACTGTTTACAGCAGTGCAACTGCGCTCCGCACTTCGGGCACGGGCCGTTGAAGTCCGTCCCGGGCGGCAGTGTCGCGGCGCAACTGTAACAGCGCGACGCCGCCACCGACTGGACGAGCCGGGGCAACCTTGGTCCGGTGACGTCTATCGGAAGACGCGGACCCGAGGGCTTCGGCTTTTGTCCGTTGCCATTCCCGTTGCTGTGACCGTTTGAGTAGTTGCCGCTATCGTTGTAGCCGTGCTGTCTGTATTTACGGTCGGAGTCCATGAAGGCTCACAACTCCTGATTAAGATTCACAACTCGCGCTGGTTTTGACGGGGAGCCAGGCACAATGTATCTGGTTTTGCAGTTCAAGAGCCATCGGGCACTCGGTGGCTCAGTCGCACCGGATGTCTTCTGGCTACACCTCATATTTACCACGGAATGTTTCCCGTGTACAGTCTAACCCGTTAAATAAATAGTGATAGTTCCGGTCGATTGGTTACAAAACGGCTCAAAAAATCCTGAAAACGCCCCTATTGAGTACCAATCGACGGTACCAAGCCGTTATGCCTTCCCACCCTGGGATTTTGGCCGATCAGCGCAAGAGCACCCACATATCCTGTGGGCGCTTCGAGATCGCACACGCGGAAATCGCCGGTTGGCGGCTCCATCAAAGCGCCGCCGAGGGCTTTGCTCATCGCCTCGCGCCGAGTCCAGGCCGCGAACAGACGGGCCTGGGGCGACCCCGCTTCATTCGTAGAACACGCGTGCAATGGACTCGACTGGCGCGATTGCTCATGGACAAACGCGGCCGTATACACGCGTTTGGGGTCGCTGCGCGCGGCGTTATGGATGGTTCCGGCGCTGTCCGACGCTGCGGGCGGGTCTTGCGCCTCGACAGCACCGGCCGGGTCGCCCAGTCTTCTGAGCAGCGCCCGCATATCTAAATCCTCCCTGATCCGCTCGATATCGATCCCCACCGGGACGCCTTGAGCAACGGCTACCATCGCCCAGTCGCCGGAGTGCGACAAATTGAATTCGAGCGGCCCCCCACCAGCCAGCGCAGGCTTGCCGTGCCGTCCCAATTCGAAACAGATCTCATGGGGCGGCGAACCAGTACAGCCGGAAAGAATGACCCTCAGCGCGGTTCGTGCGCGAATCCAGCGCGTGCGGTCGGCGTCGAAACGGAAGCGAGCCGCTCGCGCCTGTTCGTCGGACGAAAGTATGCTGTTCCAGTCGCCGCCGAGACCCGCTGGCGGGTCGCCAATCAGGGGCACGAGCCATACGTCCACGTCACAAGCCTGGGGCAAACTTCATGGTACGGTAATAATTCCGATGAGAATCCTGGCCGTCTTTCTGGTCGCCACAGGCGTGGTGTGCGCACAAGTTTCCGTGCCCGCCTCTGCGCCCACCGCACCCCCTCCGCAGCGGGAAAGCATCGTCGTCACCGGCGTGGCGCAGCCTGCGCCACTCGATGAAGCGGACCGCGATGTTTCGCTTCTCCCTCTGCCTGAGAAAGAACGGCCGCTTTACGATTCCTGGTTCGATCTGCTCGGGCTGGACGCCGGACTCGATCTTCAGGAGCGCGCCCCGGGCGGCTTCATGGCCGACCTCTCGATCCGGGGCGCTTCGTTTGAGCAGACTCTCGTGCTGCTCAACGGCACGCGGGTCAGCGACGTGCAGACCGGACACTTCAACCTCGATCTTCCCATTCCGCTCGAAATGCTGACCAGCGTGGAGGTACTGAAGGGGTCTGGTTCCACTCTTTACGGCTCCGATGCCATCGGCGGCGTGGTGAACGTTCGGACGGAGCCGCTCGACGCGCCGGAATTCCGCCTGGACACCGGCTTCGGAAACTTCGGCACCAACGAGCAGCATCTGGTGGCGGATTTCGGCGGCGTGCGATGGTCGGAAGAACTGGCGGTGGCCCGCGATTTCTCCGAGGGCTTCACGTACGACAGGGATTACCGCAATCTTTCGCTCGGCTCTCTCACGACGCTCAAGTCCAGTCTGGGCGCAACCAGCGTGCTCCTCGCCTGGAGCGACCGCCCGTATGGGGCGAACGAATTCTACGGACCGTATCCGTCGTGGGAACGGATCAAGACCTGGTTCACCTCGATCCACCAGAATCTCGGCAGCAAGACCGAAGCGAATTTCGCGTACCGTCGGCACACCGATCTGTTCGTCTTGTTCCGCTACGATCCTTCGATCTACCTCAACCGGCATCTCGAAGACACCTGGCAAGGCAGTTTGCGGCGCCACGACAAACTGCCGCACCACGCCATACTGAGCTATGGCGCCGAGGGCCTGTCGGAATCGATCGACAGCACGAACCTCGGCGTCCACAGCCGAACGCGCGGCAGCGCCTACGCGGTCTACGATCTGCGTTTCGCCAGGCGGTTTTCGCTTTCCGCAGGGATTCGCGAGGAAGTCTATGGATCGCGCCAGGTGGCGACGAGTCCGTCGGTCAGCGGGGCGGTATGGCTGGACTCGCATTTCAAGCTTCGCGCTTCGGCGAGCCGCGCGTTCCGGCTGCCCAGCTTTACGGATCTCTATTACTCCGACCCCGACGATCTGGGCAATCCAAATCTGAAACCGGAAAGTGCGACGAGTTATGAAGCCGGTGCGGACGCTTACTTCGGCAGGAAAGTGCATGCCGCTCTGACGGTTTTTCAACGACGCGATTCCAACGATATCGACTACGTGCGAGCGAACGCGAACGACGTCTGGCAGGCGACCAATTTCGACAAGCTCCACTTCACCGGAGTAGAAGCTTCGACGGAGTACACGCCGATTACCGGACAGACGATAGCACTGTCGTTTACGGGGCTACATGGCCTCAGCGAGAACAGCACCGTTCTGATGAGCAAGTACACGTTCAACTATCCGGTAGAGAGCGCCGTCGCGCAATGGCGCGGAGCGATCACGCATCGTGTGATCGCACGGACGCGTATCGGCGTGGTGAACCGGCTGCAGCACTACCCGTATACGGTTTGGGATGCGTCCGCGGGCTATGCCGTCGGCCATGTGCGGCCGTATCTGCGACTCACGAATATCACCAACGCCGATTACCAGGAAATTCTGGCGGTCGCCATGCCATCAAAAGGCATTGTCGGCGGCGTGGAGATCGTGGTTGCGGGGGCGCGGCACTAAATTCGCTCAAGCAAGACAACTGCCTGCGATTCCGCCGACTTGCCCTCGCCCACCGGTCCGACCCGCTCCGCCGTCTTGAACTTAACCGACACCTGGCCTAACTCCACCCTCATCGTCTTCGCCAGCGACTCGCGGATCGGCAGCCGGAAATCCTTCAGCTTCGGGCGCTCCAGAATCACCGTCGAATCCACGTTCACCACAACGTAACCCGCTTCTCCCGCCAGTTCGCAGACATGCCGCAGGAAAACCAGGCTATCGGCGCCTTTCCAGCGAGGGTCCGTATCCGGGAAGTGCATGCCGATATCTCCAAGACCGACCGCTCCCAGAATCGCATCCGTAATGGCGTGCGACAGCACGTCGGCGTCGGAGTGGCCTTCGAGTCCGGCATCCCAGGGGATGGTGATGCCGCCGATGATTAACGGGCGGCCCGACACGATGCGGTGGACGTCCCAACCCTGCCCAATGCGTATTTGGTGGCGTCCGCTCAACTACGGGGTGTCTCCCGCGCTCGCGCCCGTTCCTGCTCAAAGAACAATCGGGCGAGATCCATATCGCCGGGCCGCGTGATCTTGATATTGCGGTCGCTGCCTAAAACCACGCTGATTTCCACTTCGTCGAGGCGTTCGACGAGACTCGATTCATCAGTGCCCGCGAAGTTGTCGCGCCGCGCCGCTTCAAATGCACGCCCGAGAATGTCGCGGCGGAATACCTGAGGAGTCTGCGCCAGCACCAGCCGCTCGCGTGAGATCGTGCCCCGCACTTTCGCGCCGCCCGCCTGTGCGCCGCTCACTTGCTTGACGGTATCGACGGGCACGATCCCGACGATGGCGGCGCCCGTCGCATTCGCTTCTTCGACGACGAGCCGGATGGTTTCCAGATCGACAAACGGACGGACGGCGTCGTGAACCGCAACCAGATCCGTCGCGGGGTCAAGCGAAGCGAAGGCCTTCTCGACCGATTCCTGCCGCGTGTTTCCACCCTCGACGACTCTCAGGCTGCCGAACAGGCCCCGCGCCTCCGGCTGGAGCATATCGTTGGTCCACGCGATGTCGTCTTCACGCACCGCAACCACAATATCCGTGACGACCGGAGATGCGGCGAACTTCCTGACGGTGTGCACCAGAATGGGCGCGCCTTCGAGCAGCATGAACTGCTTGCGACTGGTGCCCGACGTTTCCGGGGTGGCGGTCCGGCTCATGCGGGTTCCGAGTCCCGCGGCCGGCAGAATGACGGCAAGTCTCACTATGTTAACTATTCTCTACGACGAGCTGTTCGCGGCGGGCGGGCCGGTCGGGAGTGCGCTCGGCCGTTCGCTCGATGTGGACAGGACGCTCGGCGGTCTGCGCCACGGCGGCAGCCTGGGTGGCCGCGGATTGATTTCGATCGTCGTACTTGCCGAAAATCATCTTGCCGGCCGTGGTCTGAAGAACGCTGGTCACGATGATATCGACGGTCTTCGAAATCATGCGGCGCGCGTTATCGACCACGACCATCGTGCCGTCGTCCAGATACGCGACGCCCTGGTTGTATTCCTTGCCTTCCTTGAGAATGAACACGCGCATCAGTTCACCGGGCAGGACGACGGGCTTCAGCGAATTGGTCAGTTCGTTGATATTGAGGACTTCCACGCCGCGCACGTGCGCGACCTTATTCAGATTGAAATCGTTGGTGACGATCTTGCAGTTAAAGGCCTTCGCCAACTCAATCAGCTTCATGTCCACTTCGCGAATCTGCGGGAAGTCTTCCTCCGCGATCTTCACCTTGACATTGGTCATCTTCTGGATTCGCTGCAGCACATCGAGGCCCCGGCGGCCGCGCGTTCGTTTCATCGAATCCTGCGAATCGGCCACCATCTGGAGCTCATGCAGGACGAACTGCGGGATCACGAGGACGCCGTCCAGAAAGCCGGTTTCCGCGATGTCCGCGATGCGGCCGTCGATGATAACGCTGGTGTCGAGAATCTTATGCGTGCCGGTCGATTCCGAGCCTCCGCCGAACACGCCGCTCAGCGCTCCGAGATCCAGCAGATCTCCCTTCGCCGCACCTATAACCGCACCGAGGTAGACGAGGACCATCAGGCATGCCGCCTGGATGAAGTGGATCTGCGCATTGTCGCCAGCCAGACGGTTGAGGACCACGCTGATGAGCGCCGCACCGAGCAGCCCGAGAATCAGGCCGACCGTGATTCCGATAGTACGCTTCAGGCTGACGCGGGCGAAACGCCGCTCCAGAACGATAGCGGCGATGGCAATGCCCGTCCCGAGCAGGGCGGCGGGCCAGAATTGCTCATTTTCGGGACGGAACCAGGCCGCGGTGGCGGCGAGAGCAAGCACGAAGACGACGCGAACGAGTATGAAGTCGAGCACGGTATAAATCCTTAGACGCAGCGGAAGGGGAGTGATGGGTGTAATGATCGTACAGTTTATCACCTTTACATCGGATCGTTTCGCGTCGTTTTCGGCCGACCTCAGCGGATCACAAAGTTGATCAACTTCTCCGGCACAGCGATCACTTTCGCAACGGTATAACCGTCGAGAAGCGCCTGCACTTTCTCATCCGCCCGCGCGGCGGCTTCGAGCGCAGCCTTGTCGAGGCCGACCCCCACGCCGATCCGCGTTCTCAACTTGCCGTTAATCTGCACGGGAATTTCGACGTCGGTGGCGCGCGCCAGATCGGAATCGAAAGCCGGCCAGCTCTGTTTGATTACCGGACCGTTGCCGCCCATCTGCTCCCACAACTCCTGGGTCACATAAGGCGCGAACGGCGCAAGCATCAGGGTGAGGATTTCGAGGCACTGCCGCATTGCCTTTGCCGAAATACGCGTCTCTTCGGCGTAGAGCACGTTGACGAGTTCCATCATGGACGCGATGGAAGTATTGAAGTGCCAGCGAGTATCGAAGTCTTCCGTGATACGGCGGAGCGTTTGGTGAAGTTTGCGCAGAACGAGAGCGTCGGCTGACCCGTCGCCACCGGGCGCATCCACATTTCGTGTGACGTAACGATAGACGCGTCCGAGGAAACGGTAGACGCCTTCGACGCCGGCATCGATCCAATCGACGTCTTTTTCGGGCGGCGCGGCGAACAGGGCGAACAGGCGGGCGGAATCAGCGCCATGCTTATCGGCCACATCGTCGGCAGGAACCACGTTGCCGACGGATTTCGACATTTTCTGCCCGTTGCGGATCACCATTCCCTGCGTGAACAACTTCTTTATGGGCTCGTCGTATTTGGTGAGGCCGATGTCGCGCATCACCTTGGTCCAGAAGCGCGAGTAGATCAGGTGCAGGATGGCGTGCTCCACGCCGCCGATGTA
>PLEX01000073.1 GCA_003136575.1 Bryobacterales bacterium
TGCCGAAACACGCCAAAACGCCCTCTCCCGCCCAGCGGATACATACGTCCCGGGTCGGACCGGCTGGCGACCATGCCCGGGAGCGACGACGAAGGGGAAGCCCGCCAGCTTCCCGCTGCAAGCAACTCGCCAAGAAATACTGAAGTATCCACTTGACAATCAACGCGCACTCCGCAATACTTAAGTTTGTACTTCACTAATTGAACACGAAAAGGAAATACAACCGATGCAGGAACCATCCATCATCCACAGCACATTCGTCCTGGAGCGCAGCTACCCCAGGCCGCCGAAGACCGTATTTTCCGCCTTTGCCGAGCAGAGCACGAAACAGCGCTGGTTCGCCGAGGGCGAAGGTCACAAACTACAACAGTTTGAACTCGACTTCCGCGTCGGCGGCACCGAACTCCTCAAGTACCAACTGAAAGAGGGTACGCCCGTGGCTGGCATGATCATCACCAATGAAGGCCGCTACCNNTACCTGAGCGGCGGATCGTGACCGCCGCGACCATGGACTTGGGCGAGAAGCGCATCCTGATTTCGCTGCTAACGGCGGAGTTTCTCGAGACCGACAAGGGCACCGATCTCATCCTGACGCATCAGGGCGTCTACCTTTCGGGTCCGAGCGGCCTGACTCCACCCATGCTCGAAGGCGGATGGCGCGGACTGCTCGACAGCCTGCAGACCGAACTGACGCGTTAAGCGCAATGACCACGCGAAACGCGGCGGTGGACATCGGAAGACTATTCGACGCATTGGGCGATCCTACGCGTCGGGCGATTGTGGACAGACTGCGTCACGGCCCGCTTTCGGTCTCCACCCTTGCAGGTCCGTTGCAGATCACTCTCACCGCCGTAGGCCAGCACCTGCAGATATTGGAGGAAACTGGCCTNNGTCACTCTGGGAGCGGCGCCTGGACCGGCTGGGAGATCTGCTTGGCGAGGAAACCGGATAAGGTCCCAAACCGATCCAGCGGAATGATCGGCGCGAAACTTCAGTACCAGTACACCACCGCCGCGTGTACCCCTCCCCCTCCTTGGTACAATAAGGGCAGGATTTGGACCAGCCGGGACCCGCCGGAGTCGGTCCGGTTCTGACCGAGTTTACCCGGCCGCTCACCNNGAGGAGAACGACATTCGATGAAGTATCTCTATTCGGGACTGGTACTGGCCGCAGGCGTATTAGGCGCCGCTGCGGCAACCGCAAACGTTGATTCCGACAAACCGCCAACGCACCAAAAATCCGATATCCGGGAGGCAATTCTGCGCCGTTTTCTCAGGGAAAGTCATTCTCCTGTAGAGAGTTACGCGGAAACCTTCATCGTGGAAGCCGACGCCCACCACCTGGACTGGCGCTTGTTGCCCAGCCTGGCGGTTATTGAGTCCGGGGCCGGCCAGAGGAACAGACGCAACAATTTCTTCGGCTGGGCCAACGGCGACAGCCGTTTTTCCACGGCTACCGAGGCGATCCATCATGTCGCCGAGGCGCTCGAAGGAGCCCGCGCGTACAAGAACAAGGACCTGGCCGGCAAACTGGCCGCATATAACCGGACCCCGGGCTATCACCGGGCGGTAACCCGGGTCATGGAACGAATTTCGCCCTCCGCCGAACCGGAGAGGTTCTCCGCGGAAAAGCCGAGCGACCCGGCTAAGCCGCGCGGCTGACTACCGCGCAATACCTGAAATACGGGAATCGCCCAGATCCAGCCTGTACATGATCTGGTTGTAGTCGTACCTCGGCGTCTGTTCCTTCGCATTGCTGAAGGACGTAGTGTACGTGCCCTCAAAGTAAATCACTCGCCCGCCGTCTTCGTCGAAGAAAGGATGCTGCGTCACGTTATAGAAGTTGTAATCGTTGTGCCCGACAATCTTCACGGCTCGCAGCCACGGTCCGGTCGGCTGGTCGGACTCTGAGTAATACACCGATCCGACGTGTTCGGAAAGCAGAATCCACTTCTTCCGGTGCGCGTTCCAGGCGACCGAACTCGGCGTGGCGAGAGTCTCCTTGCCCGTTTCGGCGTCGAGCAGCGGGAAGAACGCCTCCTCCTTCTTCAAAAGCCCGCGCGCGATCAACTGCCGTTCCTCGCTCGCCTCGATCCGGTCCGTGTCGGCCTTCCAGCCGCAATCGAGCGTTCTGTCCGGCCTTCGGTCGAGCTTTGCATCGCGGATGTCGAACGTCGCGCCCGCCTGAAGGCACGTGAAAGACTCCCAACTCTTCGGGTCGGCCAGCGCCTTCCAGTCGTCGCGCACACGCTGGTGCGGAAACAGGTACCAGTAGTTGACGCCGTTCTCGGTGACCTGAAACGGATGCGACGATTTGTGTCCGCGCCGCGTCGGCAACTGCGCCAGCACCTGAAACTGGCCGGCGTCGTCGTCGAACACCGCAACTCCACGCTCCGTGGCGGGCGCGACGCCCGGCTGGCGCGTGTAAGTGGCAACCAGCCGTTCCCGCCCGGAATCGTCGCGTACCGTAAATAGCCCCTCGATCCATACCAGCCCTGGGCGGGGAAGCGGCAGCATTTTGCGGCTGAAACCGTTGGCGTCGATAAAGTAATTCAGGTTCACGCCCTCTGCAGGTGCCAATCCACCTTTCCCCGGTACTTCCGACGTTGCGCACGAAACCGCGAAACTCATGGCTGCCAGTCCCATGGTGTCGCCGTAACACCAGAAGATCTTGCCCCGATAAGGGATCGAAATGTTCGTGTCCTGGCCGGTCACGCCGCCATTCAGCAGCGGCTGCGCAATCGGAACGGGCAGCCCGGCAAGCACGCTGTCCCGATAGATCCCCTCGCCGGTCACGCGATACAGCCGCTCGGCGATATTAACCCGATGGATCTTCAGTTCCGCATGGCTGCCGGGCTCCACGTGAACGCGCGTGCCCGGCTCGCCGAGAATCCGCTCCTGAAACTCGTAACCATGGCTCTTGACGTAGAAAATGACGTCGTGTCCGTCGAACGTCGAGTCGTCAATCGCGGCTACCCCGTTGCTGTCGGTCCAGAACCGGATGGCGTCGCGGGGCGTGCTCAGTTGTACCAACGGTACGCGGCGGCCCGTCTCCTGATCGGTCACGCGAATCCAAAACGGCGTTGCGGCGCAAACCGAGGACGCCGCAACCACGGCCACCAGGGGCAATATCGCTCGGCGTCCGTTCCAAGTCACGGTTGGAACACCAGCCGCGCCCCGGTTTCCCGGCTGTTCCACAGCGTCTCAACATCGCTCAAAGGCGCGGTTCGGATCTCGAACCGGAAGGGCGATTGAACCGCCGCATCAAAAAACGCCGCCAGGGCGGCCCAAATCTGCTCCATGGAAGCGCTGCCGAACCCGCTTCCGAGAAGCTCGATTCCCGAACTGCGCAGCGCCGCTGCGGGAAGCGAGATCGTCTTACCCGCCATTTCCCCGATCTGAACGAACCGGACCCGCGCCCCGGCGGTCCGCAGACCCTTTCGCGAAATCGCTTCAATCACGCTCTCCGCCGGCGGACCCCAGAGATAATCGAGCACGATATCGACGCCCGCCTCCGCAATCTCCCGGCGAAATGCCGAAACCAGGGCATCGTGTTCCTGATCGAGCGAAATAACCACATCCGCGCCCAGTTCGCGCAGTTTCTCCAGCGCCCCTGGATTGCGCCCCGCCGCTACGACCCGCCGCGCGCCGAGACGCCTTGCAATCTGTACCGCAAGCTGCCCCGCAGTGCCGGTCGCGCCCAGGATCAACACGCTTTCGCCTGCCACAAACTTCGCGCGCATCTTCAGCGCTACCCACGACGACATCGCCGGATTTGCAATTCCCGCGGCGGTTGCGTCGCCGATCCCCTCCGGCAACGGCAAGTACATCTTGTTCGCCGTCGGCGCTAACTCGGCAAAAGTGCCGAACGGGCTTCGCGAGATGCCGAAGTACACCCGCCTGCCATCCGGTAGCCGCCCTACGCCATCCACTCCGGGAATGAACGGCAACTCGCCCGCACTGCCGTAATGAGTCCCGTTCGCCAGCGATTTCACGATCTGGTGAAGGCCCGCCGCCGCGACGGTCACAATGCTTTCTCCGTCGGCGGCGACCGGATCCGCGAAAGCGCCGTACCGGGGAGGCACCCCGAAAGAACCGACAATGGCGGCGTTCATATAAGTTCCCGTGAGCTGGTTGTCAGAGCGTCTTCAGATAATTGAAGCTCTTGCGCAGGCTGTCGAGCGGGTCGCCGGGAGTCTGATCCTGCTCCACGATATAGTGCTTCACGCCCGCGCCCGGCGCGGCTTTCAGGATCGCCGGAAAATCGAGCGAGCCGCTGCCGACTTCCTTAAACGCGTCGGCCGGCATATTCTCGGCGAACTGATGAGGCGCGTCTTTCGCTTTGTCTTTCAGATGCAGCAGCGCCACCCGGCCCTTCCACTTCTTGAGCGCTTCAACCGGATCCTGGCCAGCGACGCTCAGCCAGAAAACGTCCAGTTCCATCCAGACGAGCGACGGGTCAAGGCGCTCGAAGAAAATGTCGATCGGCCGAGGCTTGCCGCCGAATTCGTACGCGTGATTGTGATACGCCATGCGCATGCCGGCCTTCTTGCACAACTCCCCGGCGTGGTTCATGCGATCCGCCGTTCTGCGGTAAAAATCGTCGCCATCCCCGCGTGCGCCGGGCGCAATGTATGCGAGCGTGAAATACTGCACGCCGATCTGCTTAGCGCTGTCGATCGCGTCTTCCAGCTTCATCTGTTTGATATCCGGATACTGCTCCCACATCTGAGTGATCAGCGGCGTTTCGATGTGGCAGGAAACGGGCTTGAGGCCGTACTGTTTGATCTTCGGCAGCAACGCGATCAGATCGGTGCGATTGCCCTCCACTTCCGTGTATCCAATTTCCGCAATTGTCTTCAGAACACGTTCGGATTCTTTCATCAGAATGTTGCGGACCGTATAAAGCTGCACGCCCAGCGGGCGGGGCGGCACGGCCTTCAGAATCGGTGTAATCGTGGTTGCGGCTGCGGCCGTGGCAGCGGTGGTGAGCCATTCGCGGCGGGTTGGATTCTTGTGCATCGATATACAGCGTATCAGGATTGTTTCCGGCGTAAACTGGTGGGATCATGATTCTCGCCCCGCGCCGCCTGCTGTCCATCTCCGGCGGCCTGATGATACTGGGGGCATTCGGCCACACCAGGGCCGAATTGACCCCGCCAACGAATCCGGCGGAGATCGCGGTTGAGAACGCGATGCGCGCTTTCCGATTCGGGCCGAGGCTTGGCATGAGTCAGTCGATGTTGGACGCTCTCATGGCGCTTGCTCTGTTTATGACCGTGACATTCGCGGGGCGGAAGGCGCCAACGCCGGTTCTCGTAATCGATCGTGTGGGGCGCCAGCCGACGGAGAATCGACCCGGCAGTTATCGCTTTCACACGGCACGGAGTCAACCGGCAGGGCAGAATGGAAACAGTGCCCGCCATCACCGCTTCCGAACTCGCCGCCCGCCTCGGCCTCCGTCTGCGAGGCAACGGCAACCGCCAGATCGCCGCCGCCGCCGCCCTTGACGACGCCGGCCCGGACGACCTCACCTTCATCTCCTCCCCGAAATACTTCGAGGCCGGTCTCGATTCCGCCGCCGGCTGTTTCATTGCATCCACCGACTTTCCCGCCGCAAGCGACCGCACGGTTATTGAGTCGGCGCAGCCCCGCGCGCATTTCGCCCAAGCCCTGGCGCTGCTTTATCCTGCCGCTCCGCTCCACGCAGGCATTCACCCCACGGCAGTCATTCACCCTTCGGTCTCAATCGATCCCACCACCGAAATCGGCCCGTTCGTCACCATCGGCAGTGGCGCTGTGATCGGCGCGCGAGTGCGTGTCGGAGCGTCCACCGCGATCGGCAGCGACTCCGCCATCGGCGACGACTCGCTGCTTCACGCCAGTGTCTCCATTTATGGCCGCGTGCGAATCGGGAAGCGCGCTCTGATTCACTCTGGCGCGGTGATAGGGGCCGATGGTTTCGGCTTCGAACTGTCCGGTGCGGCGTACCGCAAGGTGCCACAAGTCGGGCGTGTCGAGATCGGCGACGACGTTGAAATCGGCGCGAACAGCTGCATCGATCGCGCGGCGCTGGGGACTACTGTGATCGGTGACGGCACAAAGCTCGACAACATGGTGCACATCGGTCACAACTGCCGGATCGGCAAGCATGTGCTCATCGTGGCTCAAACCGGCCTCGCCGGCGGAGTTTCCGTCGGCGACTATGCCGTAATCGGCGGACAAGTCGGCGTGGGCGACAAAGCGAGGATCGAATCGAAGGCCGTCATCGGATCCGGCGCGGGCATACTTTCTTCGAAAATCGTGCACGCCGGAGAACCGGTGTGGGGCACGCCGGCACGCCCCCTGCGGCATTATCTGCGGCAACTGGCAACCTTGTCGCGCCTGGCGAAGCGGCGTTCCGCGCCCGAAGCTTAGACCCTGTAGGGCAGACAATTCCGCCTGGCGCGGTCCCCGCCACGCCAGTTGGAGAAATGTTCACCCGGCCCGGTCGCTTGGACTCAACTGACGGAGATCGATCAAAAATCGCGCAGCCCACTACCTCGCGGCCTATGAGCGCGACAACCGGCAATTCGTCCTGATGGACGCCGACGAACCTACGGTCGTAGGTTGATCCAAGGCAATGAGATTTCCAAATGTGTCCTCAAAAAGGACTGTGGTGACACCCAGATTATGCTGCCCGGTGGCGACATCGCCCGATGTGAGCAGATCAGCATTTCCGGTGCCGATAATCCTGTTGAACTGGATACTGATCTAACAATAATCGTGGCTGACGAGCCGGATCATAACCGGCCGACCAAATACAAGCCCCACATCACCGAAGCAGACGGCACTTGTGAGGTTCCTTTTGTACCCCTCCACCCATATACGGCCCGGCTCAGGGGGCAAATTCTACGGCGTGTCGAACCCGCCGACGACCGCCCCGCCCGTGTCACTGACAATCAGGTTCATCCTGCGTCCGTCTTGTAGTTGAAGTTTCACGTCGTTCAAACCTGTGAAGTAGACAGGCGCAATTCGGCCCCGAACTTCCTTTAATCCGCCAATGGCTGCGTTAGGGTCATCCATATTTGGCACCCGAATCACTGTCTGGTAAACATCCAGATTGTACGTGACATCATGATGTGCTGCCGGTGCAGCGAGACTGCCCACGGTCAAAACGCCCTTGCCTTTGATGTTCGCTTCGGTGATTTTCTCCATCTCCGAAAAACCTCCTTGGCAAAAGCATACCACGGAGGCGCACAAACGGCGAATCTGATATTCTGTGACGGGCGCCGTTGCGTCGTGTCGATGAAGGGCAAAGACGGCCAGCGTCATTCACTCGAATGCGAAGTTGACAGCCTGTTCAGCGCTGCCGACAGAGCCATCACAGAATGGCAACGGCTCCGCAACATGAGATAAAACATCCTAATGGCATTTTCACCGGCTCGAATGATGCTGTTGACGCCCGTCTACATTATCGACTGGTTGATCTACGGTAAGAACGGAATCGATGCACGGGCACGGCTAATGATGTATGACCACATCGAAAAAGATGGTCCAGTACCGGACGATGTACTGAAATCAAGACTTCTCCGTGCGCTTCCTCTCGAACTCGGAGAACGGTTTCGCTGGATGTCCATTGTCATGACTGTTGTGGTTGGGGCAGTGGCCGTATACCTCATCGGCGACAAATTAGCGCTCTATCAGTTGCCGCAAGAGCCAGTCGATTATCCTCTGACAATCATCCGTTGGTGGTTACTCTATCTTGCAGCTTCTCTCATTGGAACAATCCTCACTTCTCTCATTGCACTTAACACTTACTCCGGTCGAGTCTCCACACACGCCGATAATCCGCCTGTTATATGAGGGGGCCCCATGTTCCTGGGCTCACCACGAAACGTAACACCCAAGCTGTTGAGACGCCGGTACTCGGCAGTAGTGTCGTCGGTCGTGAGCACGGTGGCTGGAAATCCCGCGTCATATAGTGCCTTCTGAGCTGCCCGCGCCGGGGGTAAAGTGTTCGGTTCCAAGACCAGTTCGATGCCCTGGGCCCTCCGGCGCGGATATGGTTGGCAATCGAACGCCACCAATGAGGAAGTCTTGCTGCTTGACGAAGCCCACGACGGATACGTAAAAAGAAAGAGCCTTGTCCTGATCTGCTACCTTGATAATTACGCTGCGAATCTGCATCGACCGCTCCCCTAACCATTGAAAAACTCCACCAACATTGGCTCGTGCACTCTAGGTTTCTAGGCTTCAGCATGTGGGTCTGCCCTTCGAGCGTGCGGTAATGCGCGTTCGGCAACGCGGCCGCGAGCGACTGGCTCGTGTGGCGCATCCATGTAAGGCTTTTTCTACCGTCCACGACGAGGGCCGGTATCGTAACGGGCGCCCACCGTTTGGTCGGCTGCGGCTTGCCTCTCTGGTTGTCCCGTACGATCGCGCCGTCGTAAGGCCGGGTGTCCGCAATCGCTTTGAGCTTCGGCCACATAGACCGCATCGCTTCGCCGATCCGCCGCGACAGTGTTCTCCGTTGTGGAACGGCTGCTTGATCGGCGGACAAGTCGGCGTGGGCGACAAAGCGAGGATCGAATCGAAGGCCGTCATCGGATCCGGCGCGGGCATACTTTCTTCGAAAATCGTGCACGCCGGAGAACCGGTGTGGGGCACGCCGGCACGCCCTCTGCGACAGTATCTGCGGCAGCTGGCTACATTGTCGCGGCTGGCGAAGCGCCGGGGAACGCCTGCGGATTAGACTTCGCGCGCGCCTGCCTGTTTGCGAGCAGCTTCGACGATATCACCCATTACACGGAACATATTCTCCCATGCGGAAGACCCCATCGCGGCCCGCATCTTCGCCTGTGCCCGTTCCCACCGTGGTTTCGCTCGTGCCAGCAGCGCATGTCCCGTCGGAGTGAGAGCATAGCCGCGTTCCCGCCGGTCGTCGCTCTTCGCCGGTTTGATCCAGCCGTTGTTCATCATGAGCCTCAGGTTGCGCGAGAGCGTTGTCTTGTCGAGACCGAGCGCCCGTCCCAGCGGTGTCTGGCTAGCTCCCGGCCGCTCGCTCAGGGCGAACAGCAGGGCAAACTGCGATGGCTCCAGGTCCGGTCCGATTTCCTGTGCGTAAAGCAGAGTTACAAGCCGAGCCGCGCGTCGGATCGTTGCGCACGCACATTCGAGATCGGGCAAGGCGGCCGATGGCACCTTCGCCGTACGCCCATTCGTCACTGCGCGGGTGTTCCCAGCAACAGCCGAAGCGGCGCCAGAGGCCCCAGGGGCATGTAATCGAAAGACGCGAGATTCCCCTTGATCAGAGGAAGGCCTTCCAGCAGACTCTTCGCCTCCTCGACGGTCTTGCAATCCACAATGAAGACGACGCCCTTATTGTCTCCGCGCGAAAACCACTGAACGATGTGGCCGTCCAGATAAAGTTGCACGGTGGCGCGCACCTCGCCCGGCATGACTTTCATGAGCTGATCGCGCTGGACGCCGTCCTTCACGGTCAGGACCGCCAGCACTTGTGTCGGCGTGGATTGAATCGATTGTTGCTGGGCCGGAAGGTCGGCGGCCGAGAAGGCGGCGGCTAAGATCGCGATCGCGAAGGCGCGCCGCAGAAAGTACATCGGGCGATTTTGTTGCATATGCAACCAAATTAGCATATGCACTTGGCGGCGTCAACGCGAAATTACGCTGTTCCAGTAATCCGGTAGCCGGCGCTTCGTATCGCGGACGATCTCCAGCACTGCGCTCCGGTCGGCCGTCGATATTCGCTTGAATCGCTCGCTCGAATCTTTGCCCGTGAGCACGTCGTACAGCCGCCGGTAAACCCGCTCCCGCGCCCAGTCCGGCATCCCATCGAACGCCTCGGCGTAAATCATGTAGCTCAGCGGATAGTGGAACATGCGCGTTTTCAAATCGAAATCGCGCAGCGACCGGCCCTGCGTATCGCGCGGCCCGCGCTGCGGAAAAGTCTTCGTAAATGTGGAAACGCCCTCCACCGGCTCCTTTAACGGCGCTTCCTCCGCGAACAGCATGTAGGCGACAAGTTCTTCAACATCGGTATTGAGCCGCGCTTCGGCTTCCGCCATTTTGCCCTCGAACTGCGCCACACGCGTCTCCCACCCGAGCCGAACCATCAGATTCGTCATCCGCGTCTGGTGTTCCAGCACCATCAGCGCGACGATGTCGCTGGTTTGCGCGGCATAGCCTTCAAGGTTCACCTTGGCCGAGAGGCTGATCAGATTGTGTGCATCGGTTCTGTCCAGTTCAGTCGGGTTTTCCGGGTCGGGCACGATCGCGTTGCCCATGTGCATTACGCTCCCGGTTTTCCCGGTGACGAACCAGCCGCCCCAGCGCTGCTCGAGCGGAATGCGGTGGTCGACTGCCGTGTAGCCGGCCTGAAAATTCGGCGTGCCATCGGGTTTCGGAAATGAAGAACCCACTTCGATACCCGGCACGCCCAAAGTGGCCTGTACCTGATGACATTGCAGGCAAACGTCGCGCCGCACGAAGATCGGCTTCGTCGCTTTGTCCACGCTCAGTGTGTAAAAAACCACGCCCTGTTTCGGATCGAGCGCGGCGAATTCCAGCACCTCGCCGCCTTTCACCGACCCCACCGAGACCGTGTCGTTAAAGAAGACGGCGCGGGGGGAGCGGGGCGAGATGAGCGGCGCCTGGAAGCTGGTTTTCGAAAACACCAGCATCTGCGAGTCGGTGTTGATGTTCAGGTTTTTCAGGACGCTGGGAAGGTAGCCGAGGCGTCCGGGTATATAGTCGAGCTTGACCTCGCCTCTGTCGATGCGCTTCGCGAGCCGCGCGACGGCATCGTCCGGCGGCGTCTTGAAATAGTCGATCGCGGGATGTTCCGGCGGGATGCGAAGGTCGACGTCCAATCCGGCAACTGCGGCCGCGACGCTCAGGCCGAACAACGACAGGCAGAACACAGACCAGCGGCGAGATGCCTTCATGATTCGATTTTAAGCTCTGTTACCGAGATCCTCGGGCCGCGGCGCGTCCGGTCCGGCGACGGATCATCCTGACCCGATCAAACCAAACAGATCGAATAAGCGTCTTCCAGGCCCTTGATCGGAGGCGTGCCCACGGGGATAAACTCGTGCGCCACGAAGCCCGTGTAACCGGTATCGGCAATTGCCCGTGCGATGGCCGACCAGTTCAGTTCCTGCTTATCGCCGAGCTCATGCCGGCCCGGATTGCCGCCGGTATGGAAGTGGCCGAACCACCCGATGTTGGCCTGAATGGTGCGGATAATATCGCCTTCCATAATCTGCATGTGATAGATGTCGAACAGCAGTTTGATGCGCGGCGAATTGACGCGCTTCACCAGTTCGATCCCCCAGGCGGAATGGTCGGCCTGATAATCCTTGTGGTCCACCTTGCTGTTGAGGAGCTCCAGGTTCACGGTAACGCCATGCTCTTCGGCGAAGCTCTTTACCTTGTCCAGCCCGGTGAGGCAGTTTTCCAGACCCTCGGCGTCGGGAAGGCCTTTCCGGTTGCCGGAAAACGTGATGACGTTCGGGACCTTCGCGGCGGAAGCGGCCACGATGTCGCTCTTGATTGAAGCAATCACGCGGTCGTGATTTTCAAGGCGATTCAGGCCGACGGGGATGTCGTTGGGCGTGGTGGATGCCGTCATGGCGGGCGTCAGGCCGTATCTCTGTACGGTGGCGTACTGCGCCGGAGTGACCAGGTCAATGCCCTTCAGTCCGATGCGGACGGCCTCCTTGCAGAGTTCGTCCAGCGTAAACCATTTCTGGTAAGTCCAGTAACAGACGGACTGATTCAGGCGGCCTGCGGGCGCGGCCAGAGCGGGTCGGATCAGGGCGTTCGTGGCCACTCCCGCGACGCCCGCAAGGGCGGCGGATTGAACGAATTTACGGCGGTTCATGACGAGCATCGTATCAGAAACACCCTCGCCCCGAAAATATGTCCGGTGGCGGGGGTTGGCACGAGCCGCCGCCTTTGTAAATATTGCGTAAAAATCGGGGCGTGAGGGAATGGGGCGGTTGGAGGGCGCGTTATTCAGGTCACAGGGAGTGTGCTCCGATGAATTCCGCAACTGCTGTACAGGCAAAATACCAGGGAATCACAGCCGACTTCGCCGTCGACGACTACGTGATCTCGTTTTCCGACGTCACCGTGAATCTGGACCGGGCGATCGTGATTCGCGACGGAAAGAAGCTGCCGTTCACGGCCCCCGAATTCGAACTATTGACCTTCTTCCTGCAGAACCCGGATCGGGCGTTGACGCGGGATGCGATTCTGGAATCGGTCTGGAGCTACCTCGGCTCGCCCAACACCCGGACAGTGGATGCGCACGTCATGCGCCTGCGCCACAAGCTCGAACCGGAGCCGGACGCGCCGCGTCACTTTGTGACCGTGCACAAGGTGGGTTACCGCTTCTCGCCGAACGGCGCTTAGCTACGGGTGCGGTCCGGCTCCACGAGTGCAAGCGGTATATTCAATTCAGCCACAGCCCGAACGAGCCAATTGCCTTGCAAATCGACCCTCGCTATCCGTTCCATCTGACTTACTGCACAAATATCCATCCCGGTGAGAACTGGGCCAGCGTGGAAGCGACGTTGCGCGATGCCGGACCGGCTCTCAAGGCCCGGCTCTCGCCGGAAATGCCGTTCGGCCTGGGTCTGCGGCTCTCCGCGCTCGCGGCTCGCGAAGCGCTTGAAGGCGGATTCATGTCCGGCTTTCGGCATTTCCTCGACGCGAACGGACTTTACGTCGCGCTCATCAACGGCTACCCCTACGGCGAATTTCACGGCACGGCCGTAAAGGATCAGGTCTTCGCGCCGGACTGGACGACGGAAGCCCGACTCAACTACACGCTCGACCTGCTGGCCGTTCTGAGCGGATTACTGCCGCCCGGGATCGATGGCGGCATTTCCACCATGCCGCTTTCGTACAAGCCCTGGCTCCAGCGTAGGGCGGAGGCGCCGCAATGGGAAGCGATTGTCGGCAACCTCGTGCGTCTCGCGGAAGCAATGGCAAGGTTGAGCCGCGCCGAAGGCAAGCTCATCCATCTGGATATCGAACCGGAACCCGATGGCCTGATCGAAAATACTGCCGAGGTCGTCCGTTTCTTTCGCGACTGGCTGCTGCCGGTCGGTGGCCCGATGCTGGCCAGGGCGCTGCGCGTTGACGAAGACTGGGCGCGCCAACTGCTGCTCGATCACATTCGCATTTGCTTCGACAGTTGCCACATCGCGGTCGAGTATGAGAAGCCTGCCGACGCGCTGGCCGCGCTTCGCGCCGAGGGAATCCAGATCGGGCGTGTGCAACTGAGTTCGGCCCTGAAGGTCGCGCTTCCCGGCCACACTGAACGGCTCGCGCCATTCGCAGATTCGACGTACCTGCACCAGGTGATCGAACAGCGCGGCACCTGTCTGCACCATTATCCGGATCTCCCGCAGGCTCTGGCCGCGCCCGCCGACCCCTCCGCCAACGAGTGGCGCGTTCACTTCCACGTGCCGCTGTTCACCGCGGAATACGACGGCGTTTCGTCCACGCAGGAAGACGTGCGCGCGGTGCTGGCTCTGGCCGTTCGCGATGGATTCACCCGGCATCTGGAGATTGAAACGTACACCTGGGACGTGCTGCCCGCCGACCTGAAGCTCGACATGCTGGATTCGATCACGCGCGAGTTCCAGTGGGTGATCGCGGAAGTGGCAGCTATTCGGCGGTCGTGAAGGCGATGCGAAAAACGGCTGTTCTGAATGTCGTTGGTCTCACCCCACGTTTATTGGGGCCGGCAATGCCCCGCGTGACCGCCTGGACGCGACAGGCGGCGCAGGCCGCGATTCATTCGGCGTTTCCCGCCGTGACTTGCACGGCGCAATCGGACTATCTGACGGGCCAATACCCGGATGTTCACGGTATCGTCGGAAACGGCTGGTATTTCCGCGACGAATGCGAGGTCCACCTGTGGAAGCAATCGAACAAGCTGGTGCAGGCGCCGAAGATCTGGGATGCCGCGCGCGCGATCGATCCGTCGTTCACCTGCGCCAATCTGTTCTGGTGGTTCAACATGTATTCTTCGGCCGACTACTCGGTGACTCCGCGCCCGATGTACCTGGCCGATGGACGGAAGCTGCCCGACGCGTATTCGCACCCGGATTCGCTGCGAACGGAATTGCAGGCGAAGCTGGGGACGTTTCCGCTGTTCGAATTCTGGGGGCCGCGCACGACGATACGTTCCAGCCAGTGGATCGCGGAAGCGGCGAAGTATGTCGACGGTAAATTCAGCCCGACGCTGTCGCTGGTTTACCTTCCCCATCTGGATTACAATCTTCAGCGATTCGGGACATCGCGACTGGCGGCGATTGAAAAAGACCTGGGTGAGATCGATGCCGTATGCGGGGATCTGATCGCATATTTTGAGTCGCGCGGTGCCGACGTGATTCTGCTTTCCGAGTACGGGCTGACCGACGTTTCAAAGCCGCTACATCTGAACCGCGTGCTGCGTGAACGCGGGCTGATTGCGGTGCGGGAAGAACGTGGGCTCGAATTGCTGGACTGTGGCGCGAGCGCTGCCTTTGCGGTTGCCGACCATCAGGTGGCGCATGTATACGTGAACGACAAGTCGCGGTTGTCGGAGGTCCGGGGAATTCTGGAAGCCACTCCGGGTGTCGAAACTGTGCTCGATCAGGCAGGCAAAGCGCGGAATCACAACGACCATGCGCGTGCCGGTGTTTTTGTAGCCATTTCTCAGAGCGATGCTTGGTTCACGTATTACTACTGGCTCGACGACCGAAAGGCCCCGGACTTCGCGCGAACCGTGGACATTCACCGGAAGCCGGGTTACGATCCGGTGGAGTTATTCACCGATCCGGCTATTCGCCTGTTGCCTGCGAAGGTGGCGTGGAAACTGATGAAGCGAAAGTTGGGATTTCGCACGCTGCTTGACCTGATTCCGCTCGACGCGTCGCTGGTGAAGGGGTCGCACGGGCGAGTTGTAGAAGATCCCGCAGACGGACCGGTGTTCGTGACGCGGCGGAAGGAACTGTTGACGAGCGCGGCGGTGAGGTCGGTCGATGTGTACGGGTTGATTATGAATCACCTGACCCGCGTGTAATCGCCGGTCAGGCGTAGGGCTACCTTCGATCTTGCTTGAGGAGGTAGTTACGCACTTCTTTGCCATTTGTCAATTGGACCCTCAACGCAGCCAGATCTCTGAAAGCAAGCAGTAGCCAGGCGCCGCATTGCGATTTCAGGAGACCAGCCCCTCCTTCCTCATCGATGTGCGATCCAGCGCACTTGGCGGGAGGGGTATTGCGCATATTGTCAAAACTATACTCCAGCTCCATTTGGAGATCCTCCGGCACGTCCAAACACATGTAGTCGTTTGAGGAATCGATTCCGCACCAGTAACCCTTGAAGTTGGTCGTGTCGCCCCTCGCCTGAGCGTGCACCGGGGTATCCACGAGGACCAGGCCAAACAATCCGCAAAGGCCAACGAGCGTCAGCAGCGCCAGCCCGAGCTTCGTGAAGAGAACGGTATTCCGCAATCCAAAATGGTCTCGACTTGAAGCGATCACGTCACCCGCAAGTTCGCGATAGGCGCGTAATCCGATCAAATATTCGACCACATCCAGTGACAGCACTAACACGATGAGAAACGCAAGCACCAGGCACGCAGATCGTTCGAAATCCGATAAATGAAACGACGCACTCTCGGTCTTCGTGAAGAGTCCCCAGATTACGACCAGCCCGCCGAGGCACATTGTACGGGTTCTGTCGCTCAGTGCGGCGACCTGCGCATCGCGAGCGGCTCGATATCGATCGCGGGCGTCGTGCGCGTTCGAACTCTCATCCATGGCAACACACTCCTGTCTCCACTGTATCGCAAGTTTGATACGGGAATAGCGGCGGGCGAGCCGTAATCTGCCACGTTTGCCGCTGTGTCCGCCGCGTGGATTGCATCGCCGGCCCCCCGGGACTTCCGTAATCTGGCAGGGAACGAGGATGCATGGAGGCCAAAAGGTGTGCTATATTGCGTATATACGTAATGCGATACGAATGGGATGACAGGAAGAACCGTCAAAACCAGCTCAAACATGACGGAATCCCATTCGAGATGCCAGCCCTGGTATTCATGGACGCCGCCTGCGTCGTGGCAACAGATCGGACCGACGCATCGGGCGAGCAAAGGTGGCACGCAATCGGAACAGCTCGAATTGCAGGTGAGGCTGTTGCGGTTCTGCTGGTGGTGCACGCATACGGAGAGGACATCGATGGAGAAGAAGTTATCCGCATCGTCTCGGCCCGCAGGGCTGAAAAGCATGAAGTCCGAAGATATCGCGAACAGGCAGTGGAGTGGAAAAGAGCGCGAGGTACTGCGTCGGGCAGGACGAAAACAGGCGGCCGGGGACGATTCCGGCATCAACCTGCAAGACATTCCGCGCCTCACCGGCAAACAACTCGCGAGTATGGTTCGCCTGCGGGACGTAAGGCGCAAGGTAGCCGTCAGCGTTCGTGTCGATCCCCGAGTGCTCGATTGGCTGAAGTCCAAAGGCGCGGGACACCTGACCAGGATTAACGACATTCTCACGAACCTGATGGAGGCAGAGCACAGGGCGTCCGGCCTGCAGGCAGCACCACGCCCCAGATCCATTCGTTAGCGCCAACCCGCGCCGATCTGCAGTCACGGTGGGCAAATCAGCGGGATTGCTTCGCGCTTCCCTCGCCGGTAGACGCGAAAATCGCTCACGTCCGTCGTGATCACGTGGTACCTCGGGTAAAGTTCGCTCATTCGGATCAGGCAGATATCCGCAAGATCCGGAGATCGATCCGCGTAACGTGAGGCCAACTCCGCAAGCCGCGGAACCTGCCCTGCCAGATCGAACGCCGGGCGCACCAGTCCGTCGCGGATAAAAGACAAGACGATGCCTGCGCTGCCCAGATGAAACGCAGTTTCCGCCAGCACGGCATCGCAGCTCAATAAGGGTTCGGAAACCTGCCGGGCAACCTCCAACGCCCAGAAGTGGTATTGGTCCCGTCGGTTCGCGAACGCGACAAGAAAACCAGTGTCGGCAATCGCTTTCACTTGCGGGAAAAGCCCTTGCGTGAGGAAAGATCCGCCGGGCCGTCAATGGAACCCGCCAGCCGCATGAATGGCCGTTCGGAATCCCTTTGCGCTCGCTCCAGTTCCATCTTCACGATTCTCCCCCGTGGCAAGCCGGATTTCTTCGAAGTCTCTTCCAGCCATCGCGCGATATCTTCCGGCAGGCGTACAGTAAGTGTGTTACTCATCTGCTTGTATTGTAATACATCCTTCGGGAAAATCGATAATTCCGCCTTCGGCCCGGCAATTGCGGCCCACGGCACCAGTTGGTTTTCAACATAGCGATGCCGAAAACCGACGGCGCAGCACTTCCCGGTTTGGTCTCGAAGAACGACTCACGGCAGGAATCGGAATCATAGTTGTGTCTTATCGGCGTCCTTCGGCGTGAATCCGTGTGCATCGACTGCCGTTGCTCCTCCCCCAATCGCCTTTGATAATCTGAGGCGTCAGGAGACCGAACAATGAACACGCGGCGTGAATTCCTCCAACAATCCGGCGCAATTGCCACCGGCACAACCGTCGTCGCCGGCGCGGCGCTCGCCCAGGCAACGCAACACCGGCCGGCGCCAACTACCGCGCCGACCCCATCTCCAACAGGAGACTGGTACGGCCGCCCCATGCGCTGGATGCAGCTCGCCTTCGTCGAAGACGACCCCGGCCAATACGATCCGAAATTCTGGCTCGATTACTTCCGCCGCTGCCATGCGGACGCCGCGTGCATCTCAGCCGGCGGTTGCGTGGCCTTCTATCCGACGAAAGTTCCTTTCCATTACCGAAGCAAATTTCTCGCCGACCACGACCCTTTCGGCGAAATGGTCAAGGGTTGCCGCGACATGGGGATGAACGTCATCGCGCGCACCGACCCCCACGCCATGCATCAGGATATGGCCGACGCGCATCCCGAATGGATCGCCGTCCAGGCCGATGGCACGCCGCGCCGCCACTGGGCCGATCCGACGCTATGGGTGACCTGCGCGCTCGGCGGTTACAACTTCAATTTCATGACGGACGTGACCATCGAAATCGTGGAGAAGTACCAGGTCGACGGCGTCTTCAGTAACCGCTGGTCGGGCAGCGGCATGTGCTTCTGCAAGTTCTGCCAGCGGCTGTTTCACGACTACTCGGGCCACGATCTGCCGCGTACCACGAACCCTCTCGATCCCGTTCGCCGGCAATATATCCTGTGGCGCGAGAGCCGGCTGTTCGACCTGTGGCGTTTGTGGGACACGGAGATCAAGAAAGTCAATCCGAACGCGGCTTTTCTGGCGAATTCCGGCGGCGGTGCGTTAAGCGATCTCGACATGGTGTCAATCGGCAACCTTGCGCCGACGCTGTTTGCAGACCGTCAGGCCCGGCATGGCGTGATGTTGCCCTGGAGCAACGGCAAGAACGCTAAGGAATATGCGGCCACGCTGGGCAATAAAGCGATTGCGGGAATTACCAGCGTCGGCGTGGAAGAGGCTTACCGCTGGAAGGATTCCGTGCAGAGCGGCGATGAGATTCGGCTCTGGCTGGCCGACGGAGTAGCGCACAATCTCCGGCCGTGGATCGTCAAATTCAACGCGAAGCCGATAGATAAGCGATGGCTGCCGGTCGTCGAAAAGTTCTACAACTGGCATTACCGGAACCAGCAATATCTGCGCAACGAAAAATCGCTCGCCGAAGTGGCCATCGTTTATTCGCAGCAGACGGCGGCTTACTATGGCGGAACCGAGGCGGGGGCGAAGGTGGAAAACCACGCACTCGGGTATTACCAGGCGCTGGTCGAGGCGCGCGTGCCGTTCGATATGGTTCACGACTTGTTGCTGGACGAGGAGCACGTGGATCGCTACCGCGTGCTGATCCTGCCAAACATCGCCGCGCTGTCCGACCGGCAGTGCAAACA
Organism: Bryobacterales bacterium; assembly: GCA_003136575.1. Classification (GTDB taxonomy): domain Bacteria; phylum Acidobacteriota; class Terriglobia; order Bryobacterales; family Bryobacteraceae; genus BOG-234. The sequence goes on from PLEX01000073.1 coordinate 18,956, forward strand.
GCTTATCGATTACGTGGCTCGCGGCGGCAGCATTGTGGCGACGCACGAAACGTCGCTCTATGACGAATGGGGACAGCGCAGGAAGGATTTCGGCCTCGCGGAATTATTCGGCGTTTCTTACGACGGCAAGGTCGATACGCAGGTCCACAATTCCTATCTCAATATCGAGAAAGACCCGCGCGACGGAAGTTTCCACACGTTGGTTCGCGGACTCGAAAACGCCACGCGAATTATCAACGGCGTGAACTGGGTGCACGTGAAACCTGCGGCGGCGCAGAGGTATTCGCCGCTGACCCTTGTGGCGCAGTATCCGGATCTGCCGATGGAAGAGGTTTATACGACGTCCGTGCATACCGATACACCCGGCGTGTTTGTGCGGGAATCGGGGAAAGGCAGAGTCGTCTACTTCCCGTTCGATATCGACCGCACGTTCTGGGAAGTTCTGTCGAACGATCACGGAACCGTTATGAAGAACGCCGTGGCGTGGGCGCACAGGAGCGAGCAGCCGCTGACGGTGACGGGCAAGGGATTGATCGACGTGTCGCTGTGGGCGCAAAAAGACTCCGTAACGGCGCACATGGTGAATCTGACGAACCCGATGGCGATGAAGGGGCCGGTCCGGGAACTGGTGCCATCGCCGCCGCAGAAGGTTCGTGTCCGGATTCCAAAGGGCAAGAGCGTGAAGGTGGTGAAATTTCTGGTGAACCCCGCGCTTCCGCAATCGACGGTGGCAAACGGGATGCTCGAAGTCGCGGTTCCGCCGTTTGAGTTGAATGAGGCGGTCGCGATCGAGTGGGCGTAATCCGCGAAAGCTGTTTGACTACATACTGATTTCTTCGCGGTCTGCGCAGATTGGCGAGCCGCGACCGTAAGGAAGCGGCGGCGGGATATTGATTTTCAACAGAGCAGTGTTGAGCCACTCGGTTGCGTCTCCGCTGCTTTGTGGGGCAGGCGGTTCCGCCTGCCNNGCTCCCCCAACAGTAAACTGGAGAGACATGCGTTATGCGCTTCGGGTCGCTATTGCCGTCTTTCTGTGTGCTCTCGGGCAGGCCGGCGCTCAAACGACGCAGGGCCTGATCGCCGGGCGCATCGTCAATTCCGTTACCGGACGGCCCATCGCCGGCGCGGTCGTATCGTGGAACAGCACTACTCTCGCCGCGTCGGGAACGCAAAAAAGCGACGAAGCGGGCTACTACTTTCTGCCGCTTCTCTCCGCCGGCACTTATAACCTTCACACCGAATCCGACACCTTTCAGCCGCAGGAATTGCAGCAACTGGAGCTGCCCGTGGCAGGCTTGGTCAACCTGGATTTCCGGCTGCGCCCTCTGAACGACGTGTGGGAAGCCGGCCAGTATCGCAGCGTGTTCCTGCCGGGGACGAAAACCGTCGTCACCTTCTATGGGCCGGACGTCGACACCAGCCGCTCAGGATCTTTCACCGCGCAACAGGGAGAACGCGGCGCCCTCGACACATCGGCTTCTTATGTGGTCGATCCGCAACAGATCGAAGATCTGCCGCTCGAAGGGCGCGACGTTTACACACTGCTGGTAAGTTTGCCCGGCGTCACTTCAGACAGCGGCACAGGGCGAGGCCTCGGAGTCAGCGTGGCCGGAGCGCGGCCGTCGGCGTCGAACTATCTGCTGGACGGCGTTTCGAATAACAACTACCTCATCACGGGGCCGCTCAATCCGGTCGCGCCTGAGGCAATCCAGGAATATCGCATCTCGACGAACAATTATTCGGCGGAATACGGCCGCACCAGCGGCTTCGTGGCCAACGCCGTTACGCGCGCCGGCAACAACAGCTTCCACGCCGACGTTTACTGGTATGTCAAGAACAAAGTCCTGAACGCGGCCGATTTTTCCGACAATCTGAATGGCTTCGGCCGCCTGAAAGACACGGAAAATCGCCCCGGCTACCAGGCGAGCGGCCCGATTCTGCGCGGCCGGTTATTCTTTTCGAGCGCGTTCGAACAATTCATCAGCCACAGCACCCTCGATCCGCAAACCTTCATTCTGCCGACGACCAATTTCCTGCCGACGTTCGGTCTCTCGTCGGGGTCGCCGGCGCAAATGTCTCTGGCGCAGTTGCTGACGAAATTCCCCGGCCCGGTCATTCAGTCCGTGAACGTCACGGCGCCCCTTACGATTTCCGCGCCCGCGGTCGAAAACCGGCTGCTCGCGCTCGAACGCGGGGATTACATCTCCAAATCCGGAAAAGACCGTCTGATGGCGCGGCTGGTGATCGACCGTTTCAACGAGCCCGATTTCAGCTGGAGCCCCTACCCGGCATTCATCACGCCGGAGTATCAGAACACCACCGGAATTGCGGGCAACTGGACTCGTTCTCTGACTCCCCGGCTCACCAGCGAACTGAAGCTCAGTTACAGCGACGACGATTTGTGGTGGAACCGCGCGCACCCCGAGGTTCCAACCCTGGCTTCCGGAGACGGCACAACTTTACCCGGCAGCCCGCTATTCTATTCTTACCGGAACCAGAATAAGTCGTTCGAATCGACTTACAGCGTTGTGTGGACGCGACGCAGGCACGTGATCACCGCCGGCGCGGGGATGCTTCTGCGCTACAACAGCGGATCGCTGACGGCGGGCCAGGACGGCGAGTACCTTTTTCAAAACCTGTTCCTTTTCGGTCTGGATCTTCCGACTTATCTCTATGCCGCGGTGGATCGGTTGTCCGGCGGGGCGCCGAATTACAATCGGGCGTATCAGTATGCGCAAAGCGACTTCTTCGTTCAGGATAGTTACCGGGTGGCGCCCAGGCTGACCCTGAATTTCGGTCTGCGATACGAGCGCTTCGGCGCTCCGCAAAATACCGGAGCGCAGAAGGACGATCTTGTCGAACTGGGTCCGGGCGGAAACTTCAATGCGCGTCTGGAGACCGCGACAATCGCGCAGCCCGCAACCGGTAACGAGAGCGTTTACGGCGCGGACAATCTGGACTTCGCGCCACGCGCCGGGTTCTCATGGGACCCGCTCGGCAAAGGCCGCACCGTGCTGCGCGGCGGGTATGGAATCTTCTACGACTCGCCATTCGACAACCTTTGGCAAAACGTCCGCAATAACAATATCCAACTGGCGTACGAGTCCAACCCGGCTCCTTTCACGTATCTCCAGCCCGTCGCCGGCGCCCTCGCCGGAGGCTCGCTCACCAACACCAGTCTGCCGCTCACCCTGATCGATCCGAAGCTTCGCAACGGCTATGCGCAGGATTTTTTTCTTGGCGTGCAACATTCCATCCAGGACAACCTGACGATTGAGGTCACCGGCACGGGCGCGTTGGGGCGTCGTTTGATTACGACCGATATCGTGAACCGACAATACACCGAAGCGACTCCCGCCACACTCGGCAGACCGAANNGGGCAGGGGATTTCGGATTATTATGCCTTGTCGTCGCTCGTGAAGTACCGCCGAGACAGCTTCGATTTCCAGGCCGCGTACACATGGAGCCATTCGATCGACAACCAGAGCGATGCGCTCATCGGCGACTTTTTCAATCTGAACTTTACGGCGATCACCGGCAGCGGCGCAACGCAGACGCCTTCGACTTTCGCGCAGCAGTTCAACAGCAACGGGGACCGTGGCAATTCCGATTTCGACCAGCGGCAGAACTTGTTTCTGACCGGAGTGTGGCGGTCCCCCGCGAGATCGTCGATTCTGGGAGGGTGGAAGGTGTCCGGGATCGCGGCGTTCCGCTCGGGTTTCCCGTACTCGGTGCTGTCGGTCACCACGATTGCTCCAATCAACGGAAACGGATTGATCGAAGACCAGCGGGCCAATCTGCGGAATCCGTCCGCGGCGGTGCCGGCCAGTCCGGCCGCGGTGGCGGGTGGAGTGATGCTGCTGAACCCCGCCGCGTTCGCGCAACCGCCCAACCCGAGCGTGGTTGGAAATACGGGCCGCAACGAGTTCCAGGGGCCTGGATTGTACAATTCGGATATTTCGCTCGCCCGTTCGTTCCAGTTGCCGCGTATGCGGGAAGGCTTCAGGCTGACGCTGCGCGCCGACGCGTTCAACATTCTGAATCACGCCAATCTGAACAATCCCGACAATCTCTACGGTTCCCCCGCGTTTGGCATCGCGACTTATGGCAGACAGGGAACGGCATCGGGATTTCCCGCCGTGGCCCCGCTGAACGAGACCGCGCGGCAGATTCAGTTGCTGCTCAGGCTACAGTTTTGATGCGTGGGCGCGGTGGGCGGTCGGTGCGGCACAGGTCCCCGAGTCCGGGACTTCCGCGAAAGGGGAACCGACACCCGCCAGGTGCGTGGAACTCGCCTGTGTGCAACACTTTAAGATTCGGTTGACTGTATGGTTGGCACTACCATTTCGCATTACGAGATCCTCGAGAAGCTCGGGGAAGGCGGAATGGGTATGGTCTACAAAGCCCGCGATACGCAGCTTGGCCGCTTTGTAGCTGTCAAAGTTCTGATCCCGGTTGCCGGCGAATCTTCGGATCGCCGGGCCCGTTTTCTGCAGGAAGCGCGCGCGGCGTCGTCGCTCAATCACCCGAATATCATCACGATCCACGATATTGTCGCCACCGAATCCGGCGACTGCATCGTGATGGAGTTCGTGCGGGGCCAGACGCTGGGCGATTTGCTGGCCGCGACTAAGATTCCGACCGTCGATGCGATCAAATACGCGATTCAGGTCGCCGACGCCCTTTCGGCCGCGCACGGTATCGGCATCGTTCACCGGGATCTGAAGCCGGCCAACGTAATGGTGACGCCCGAAGGACTGGCCAAGGTGCTGGATTTCGGTCTGGCAAAGCTGGCCACTGGCGGGGGAGCCCTCGAACTGAGCGAATCCGACACCACCGTTTCCATCACCACGCCCGGCGCGCTGGGCAATTCCCCCCGAACGTCCGAAGGCGCCATCATCGGGACTCTGGCGTATATGTCGCCGGAACAGGCCAACGGCGCAAAAGTAGACGCCCGGTCCGACATTTTTGCCTTCGGCGCCGTCTTCTACGAAATGCTGACGCGGCAGAAAGCGTTCCATGGGCGGTCCGGTCTCGAGACGCTCACGGCGATTTTGCGGGACGATCCGCGGCCATTCCCCGATGGACCCGATCCACCGGAGGAGTTACGCGATGTCGTTCTTCGCTGCCTCCGTAAAGACCCCGATCAGCGTTATCAATCGATGCACGACCTGAAGGCCGTGCTGGAGCAGTTGTATTTCGCCAGCCGCTCCGGCATTCTTCGCGCCCAGTCCGGAACCTGGAGGAAGCCCGTGGTGAAGGCGCTGCCCTCGATCGCGGTGCTGCCGTTTCTGAATCTCAGTTCCGATAAGGAGAACGAGTATTTCAGCGACGGACTCGCCGAAGAGATCATCAACGCGCTGACGCGGCTCCCCAATCTGCGGGTGACGGCGCGAACTTCGGCGTTCGTTTTCCGCGGCGCTCAGGAGGATGTGCGGAAGATCGGCGACACGCTGAACGTGTCGAGCGTGCTCGAAGGCAGCGTGCGAAAGGCCGGAAATCGCGTGCGCATCAGCGTTCAGCTCATCGGAGTCGCCGAGGGAAATAATCTGTGGTCCGAGCGCTATGACCGCGAGATGACGGACGTGTTCGAGATTCAGGACGAGATTTCCCAGGCGATCGTGGCGAAGCTGAAGGTGCAACTGGCCGGAGAAACGGCCGACGCCGGGACTCCCATCGTCAAGCGGTATACGGAGAACCTGGAAGCCTACGATCTTTATCTGCGCGGCCGGTACGAGTTGTACAAGATGACGCGTGAAGGTCTGGACGCGAGCAAGCATCTGTTCGACGAAGCCATACGCCTCGATCCGGTTTATGCTCTGGCGTACGACGGACTGGCCTATTGCTGGTACTCGGAAGGCTTCCTTGGCTTCGTCGCGCCGAAGGAAGCGATGCCGAAAGCGAAGGCCTCGGTGCGCAGGGCCATCGAACTGGACGAAAGCGTGGCCGAGGCGCACGCCACTCTGGGCGTGATTCACGCGCTTTACGACTGGGACTGGAGCGGCGCCGAGCGCGAGATGCGCAGGTCTATCGAGCTCAATGGCGCGTCCCCCGGTTCGCGCGATGTTTTCGCGTTCTACTTCCTGCGCCCGGTCGGGCGGATCGACGAGGCGGTCGTGGAGACGCAAAACGCTTTATCGCTCGATCCGCTTTCCATTCTGTTCCGCGTGCATCTCGGTTTTCTGTATTACGTTCGAAGGGATTACGAGCACTCCATCACGCAGTTCCGCAAAGTGCTGGAAATGAATCCGCAATATTACCTGGCGCACGCGTGGATGGGGCAGGTATACATGCAGACCTGCCGTTTTGAGGAAGCGCTGGAGTGCTACGCAAAGGCCCGCGCGGCCGATGCCAACAGCAAGTTCGTCGATTCGCTGGAAGCGATGACGCTGGCCGCGGCGGGAGAACGGAAGAAGGCCGAGCGGATGCTCGGCGGCATCCTGAAGCGCTCGGCGCGCGAGTACATTTCACCTGTGAGCATCGCGTATATCTGCACCGCGCTGGGCGACCACGACGCCGCGTTCGCCCATCTGGATCGCGCGGTTCAGGACCGCGACCCGAGCATCCTGGGATTGAAATCGAATCCGATCTTCGACGCGTTGCGCGAAGACGAACGTTATCACGCGTTGCTGAAGAAGATGCAACTGGAGTAGGCGCGGCGCAGATTCTTGCCGAGCCGCGACCGTAAGGGAGCGGTATCGAGCCACTCGGTTGCGTTTACGCTGCCTTGTACTACGACATCCTGGTTTGCTCGCTGCGACGAATTCATGGGGCAGGAACCGTAGATTGCCCGTGTGGAGCAGGCCTTTGGCCTGCGCCTTGATCTTCAACTCTGGCCGGAAGCCCCTGCCACCATTTGGTTGCGGCTATGCTGCTCTGGGCCGTTCCGCCTGCCCGCCGATAGCCAGGCGCCGCCTCTTTCTCCAACAGCGCACGTACGGTTCCGAAACGGGCGAACCGTTCCCTACGCCGCGGCGCTGCGCCTGCTGAGCGCCGGTTCCGGTGCCTCCTCGAAGACGGTGGAATAAACCACGCCGGCAATTGCCGCACCCACGATCGGCGCGAGCCAGAAAAGCCACAACTGCTCGACAGCCCAGCCGCCGACGAACAGCGCCGGTCCGGTGCTCCTGGCGGGGTTCACCGACAGATTCGTCACCGGGATGCCGATCAGGTGGATCAGCGTCAGTCCGAGACCGATGGCGATGGGAGCGAAACCCTGGGGCGCGCGGCGGTCGGTGGCGCCCAGAATAATCATGAGGAACATGAAGGTCAGAACGATTTCGGCGATCAGGCCCGCGACCATCGAATAGCCTCCCGGCGAGTGCGCGCCGTATCCGTTGGAGGCGAAACCGCCGGCAAGACTGAAGCCTTCTTTGCCGCTGGCGATGAGGTAAAGAATCCCGGCGCCTGCGATTCCGCCCAATACCTGCGCAACGACGTACGGCGCCAGCTCGGAAGCCGGGAAGCGTTTGCCCACCACCAGACCGACGGAAACCGCCGGGTTCAGATGACAGCCTGAAATGTGTCCGATTGCGAAAGCCATGGTTAGTACAGTGAGTCCGAAGGCCAGCGCGACGCCCGCGAAGCCGATTCCAAGGGCCGGAAAAGCGGCCGCCAGCACTGCGCTGCCGCATCCGCCGAAGACGAGCCAGAACGTTCCGATGAATTCAGCCGCGGATCGCTTGGAAAGTGACATGGAAAGATCCCTCCAGGATTTTCGTTAAACCCGGCGGCATTTTTTGGAGCCGCCGGTTTTTCAGAGTATCACAGAAAGAAACGCGCGACTCGGAATTTTATTCTTCCGTCCCGGCCGGGTTTCGCCGCCGGGCGGCTACTACCGGGCCGGGACTCTGGTTATATTCGGCGCGAGGCATTCCCCTCACGCCAGGCGCGCAGTCCGGAAGCGGAGAAGGCTCACCCGCGGCGACCGTAATCGCCATGGCTCTGGCCCGCGTGCTCTTCTTGAAGGAGCACGCTCCACATCCCGGACGCAACGAAACCCGATGTTGTTGTTCCTGTTCTCGGGCTCGTTCCTGTTGCGATTCGCCGCGCGCAGGTTCCTGGAATTGTTGTTCCAGCAACCCCCGCGCACGTTTCAGACCGCGCACCCTTCAGTAAACGCAAACCGCGCCAACAACCCCTCGCGTAACCTCCACGTATTGCCATGGGCTGCGTGCGCAATCCACGCCTGAACTCTTTGCTGCACATCCTGCAATCGCGCCGCTCCGCGCGAATAATCGGCCTCGAGTCCCCGCATCCGTTCGAGGAACCGCTGCACATTGCCGCGATCCAGCCGGCAGCGATCCGGAAACAAGCGCCAGCCGAGAAATGTCACGCCGTCGGCAGTCCGGTGGATGCGCGACTTCCCCGCGTGGAGATCCAACCGCAGCGTCGCCAGAAGGTTACGGATCGCCCACAGAATTTCGCGGAGGCGGTCTTTGTTCTCGTCGAACACAACAAAGTCGTCGACATACCGGGCGTAAACCTTCGGCCTCAACTCGCGAACCACGAACTGATCGAGCGGATCGAGGTAGACATTCGCGAGAAACTGCGAAGTCTGATTGCCGAGCGGCAGGCCGCGCCTGCGCTCATAAGGTGTAAACAGGTCGTCTCCAGGATAATACGCGATCACGCGTTCTTGTTCGTTCGACCCGTCGATGATCTTCGCCGCCAGGTCGAGCGTCGGCTTACATCTCACGGCGCGCGCGAGCAGGCCTTTCAGAATCTCATGGTCGATGGAAGCGAAATACTTCCGGATATCGCACTTCAGCACGTAAGGGCAACGCCGCGCGCCTTCCTTCGCGCGATCCAGCGCCCGGTGCGTCCCGAATCCCTTGCGGCAGGCGAACGAATCCTTGCTGAATCTTTTCTCAAAGATCGGCTCCACGACACGTGTGAGCGCATGATGGACCACTCGGTCCCGAAACGGCGCGGCTGAAATGTGGCGCGGCTTCGGATCCTTCACCATGAATGTGCGATACGGGCCCGGACGGTAATTGCCGCTTGCGAGTTCCCTCTGCAACTCCAGAAGCTCCCATTCCAGATTGAGATTGAAGACGGCCACATCGGGCCGGCCGCGCTTACCGGCGGAGGCCGCGTGCGCCGCGGCAGCGAGATTCTCAAAGCTCACGATCGACGGCCAGAGATTACCGGTTCGCTTCATGCGGGTTTACCTGCGGGCCGCGCCGATTTCAGCCAGCCGCCGGCCATGCGTCCGATCTCATCCAGATGCTCCGCGGCGAAACTCCACGAATCGGGAGTCATCAGTTTCAAATCCTTCGCCAGCCGAAGCAGATATCGCGTGCCGTTGATTTTTCCGATAGCCTCGCTCAGGAGATTTTCCTTTCTCGCGCTGTAAGCCGCTTCCACCAGCAGCATGAGCACGTCGAGGCCACTGGCGCTCAGCCTCTCGCCGACTGTGAACTTATGCGACTTGGGAAACTTCTCCACCTTCGGGAGCAGCCATAAGACGAAATCGTAGGTCTTGCCGACGGCTACGGGCGCGCCCTGGTGGCTCTGTTCACGCATCGCAAAACCCAAAAAAATTTCCCCCGGCGCTTCGCGCCGCGTAAAGGGAAAAGGGAAAAGTGCTAAGCTTCCCGGACGCAACGA
>PLEX01000193.1 GCA_003136575.1 Bryobacterales bacterium
TTAAGTGAAGAGTATTGGGGCTAAAGGAGATTTTTCTGGAACCCGTGAGGAGCGACGAAAATGCTTTGGTATAAGGCCTCGATTGAGACGCGATGGCGCGCGGTGATGCTGCTCGGAATGCTGATTTTCGCGCTGTTTGCCGCCCACGGCAAGAGCCAGTTGCAACTGGCGCCCCGGGAAGAGTCTCATTCTCGACTCCCTATCCTTTTTCTGGCTGCTGGCCTCCCTGACGCTGGCCGGCAACGGAATCAGGACGGAGTCGTCGCTTCGCGCCGTCAAAAGTATCGAAGGCTCTCTGTTTTTTACCCTCTCCTTACCCGTGAGCCGTCTAAAGCTGTTCTCTTCCCGCGTTATTTTTGGAATGCTGGTGACGGCCGGCATCATCGTAACGATAATCGGCGTTACCGTGCTGATATTTCCCGAGGTGCGTGCGCAGGCGAATGCTGCAGATGCGCTCAGCTACGCTCTGACGGTTCTGTCGTGCAGCACCGCGGAGTATAGCCTGTCCACGCTGGTATCGACATTCCTCGATCAGCAATGGCAGGTTTTCGTGGCCATGATCGTGCTCTACGGGCTGCGCTGGCTGTCAGGCAATGGCGGGCTTCCACCGTCACTCGATCTCTTTCATGCTATAGGCTCCGGGTCACCGTTGCTGACGCACGCGCTCCCCTGGCCGGCCATCGCTTTTTCTCTATCGGTGACGGCGATCTGTCTGGCGGCGGCAGCGGCGGTAATTCAGCGTAAGGAATACTGAGCGTCTGGAACAACGGCAGCGCGGGTGACGTAGGAACATAAGAAGAGGGAAACGAGGCTTAGTAACAGACATGCAAACAATCTTCAGAAAACTGACTATCGGCCTGGCGCTGACCGCCATCGCGGCGTTCGCCCAGACCAAACCATCCTTCGAGGTGGCAACTGTCAAACCAGCCGCGCCGATTGACCCGGCAAAAATGATGGCTGCCATGCAGAGCGGTGGCAAGATGCCGATTGGCGCCAACGTCGACAACCGGCGGGCCGAATACACGTACATGGACCTCAAGAGCCTGATCGCTACCGCCTACAGTGTCAAGCCGTTCCAGATCACGGGGCCAGATTGGCTTTCCACCACGCGTTTCGACATCGTGGCCAAATTACCGGACGGCGCCACCAAGAGCGACGCTCCGCAGATGCTGCAATCGCTGCTCGAAGACAGGTTCAAGCTCACGACTCACCGGACGAATGCGGAACATCCCGTCCTCGCGCTCGTGGTCGGCAAAGGCGGCCCGAAGTTGAAAGCTTCCGAACAGGCCCCCGTCGCCATCGATGAGAGCGCTCCGTTGAAACCGGGCGAGGTGAAAATGGACAGTTTCGACGGGCCGATGCGCATGAAAGTTGACGCGGCGAACGGCAGCGCGGTGATCGACGCCGGGCTCAAAGGCAAAATGAGCTATAAGGTGGTTCCCGCCACCCAGTCGATGCATCTCGAGTTGAGTATGGTGACCATGGGTGGTTTCGCGGATATGCTGACCCAAATCTTCTCGCAGTTTGGCGGCGGCAATGGACGCCAGATAGTGGATATGACGGGAATCAAGGGCAACTACGAGGCCTCGCTGGACATTTCGCTCGCGGACATGATCGCCATGGCCAGGCAGGCAGGCGTGGATATCCCTGGCGGCGGACCGACCGGACCCGCACCGGCTGGCGGCCCGGCGGTCGCATCCGATCCCAGTGGCGCATCGGCGTCGATGACCGATGCGGTGCAGTCGCTGGGTCTGAAGTTCGAATCGCGCAAAGCCCCGGTCGAGCAATTCATCGTCGACCACGTGGAAAAGACGCCAACGGAAAACTGACCCCGACCTGTGGATCTTTGTCGGGCAGGCGGTTTCGCCTGCCATTCGGCCCGAAGGGCCGAAGTCGTGACCGCTCGCACCGGCTTACTTCAGCAACTCGCGGATTTGCCGCAACGGATCGTCGCCCACAGCGCCGTGAAACGTCCAGCGCACCGCGCCATCGGCTCCGAGCAATACGAGGTAAGCGTCGTCCGGCGCCTGAAAATGCACCGCATCCTTCACCTCTTTTTCGTGCTCGGTCACGATGACAAAGCGGTCGTGCTGATCCTTTGGCACGCCGCTTTTGATCCCGCTCTTCGCCATGCCGCGGACCAGCTTCGGCGCGTCTTCGAGGAAAATGACTGTGTATCTTTCGACGTCGCCGTTACCATGAAACTCGGATTCGAGCCGTTTCGCCCAATCCGTGCAGTGCGGACCCGATGCATGAGTGAAGCCGACCACCAGCAGCGCCGGATGTCCCTGCACGGCTGCCGGCATGGTGAGTTTACGCCCGGAGAGCGCTTCGGCGTCGAAACGCGGGAGCGCCGGCTGGCCCAATCCTGGTCCAACGCAGCAAAACGAAGCAACAAGGAGAGGCACGAACAGAGAGCGGCGGGTCATGTACCCATGATCTTACCCGGCGTTCTCAGTTCCGTTGATTTGCGCCGGCTGGATGGTCTTCGGGTGAATCCGCGGGCGCGCGGCGCGCCAGCTTGGGCCTGCCCTCCGTGTCGTCGGCTTTCGGCGCCGATGACGATGCCGGGGTTGGCTTCGCGTCGCTGATCGGCGCCGCTGCTTTGTCGCTGCCTGCTGGCTGGGCTGCCCGGCTAAGCGCGGCCAACTCCCGCACCCTTCGCGTCTCGTCAGCGAGCTTCCTGACGATCTTATCCGCCACGTCCGCCATGGCGCTGCGGAACTTCCCGCCGCCCGATTCCTCGGTCGTCGTCCAGATAACGTCCCCATCCTTGCCGACCAGGCGTATCGAACCCGTCGCTTCGTGTCGCCGTTCCTGCATCCGGACGCTCTCGTCGTTGGTGACCCCCAGGCCCATCGTCTGATTCGATGAGACACCCGAGTTCAGAGCGCGCGAACTGGAGCCGCTTCCCGCGTTGGCATGGATCCCGATCGAATCGTTCGAATTGTGCTCTTCGGTGAATATGAGGTCGTCGCCTGAACCCTTGAGCGTCGCGTCGGCGCGCTCGGCGTTTTCGGTGATAACGAACAACCCGGAGCTTTGTATCGAGGCGATGAGCATATCGCGGAACTGATCCGACGTCTTGCCGCCGCCGAGTTGGTCCACGTAGATCCGGCGTACGTCGGCGAGCGCGGCTTCCGGTAGCTTTATTTCCACGGCAAACGCGGCCAACGGCAGCAGCACCAGGGCGAACAACGCAATCAATCCGCGCCGATTCATCCTTTGCCCGCCTTTCGGGCTTCGTCGTCCTGATACTCGACGCGGCGGCCCGTCCGCGCTTCGAGCGAAACCAGCAACTGCCGGATATCGCCCTTGCCAACTTCTAACACCACGGCCTGCTGTTTCTTTTCGGAATCGACATAATCGATGGTGACGAAATGGCTGCGCTTCTTTGCGATCAGGAACAGCGGGGAGATCAACACGGCTTCGAGATAACGCCGGTCGACATGCATGCCGTACTCGACGTTACTCACGTCACCCCACGCCACGGTGATGGCTTTGTCGCGCAAATGCAGCGACAGGGCGTTCTCGTCGCGAACGTCGATTTCTCCATTAGAATGACTGGGTACGCCGGCAACGGTTCCGCCAACATAAAGAACCCGATTACCTTGGCCTCCCGCCTGAAGCAGAGACGAGAGAGCCAGCAGAACCGCAAAGGTTCGTCGCATGACTGTTGAATATCACAAATCGCGGAGAGTGTATATATCTCCGTCTTGTAAACGGGATAGGTTGTTCCTGATTGAAACTGCGTTGTTTCGATGTGGAGCAAATCGGCAGCCTAACGCGGCTCCGAACGCCGCAAGCTATGCTTTCGGTATGGGAAAGGCCAGCAGCGTTGTCGCTGCGTTCATGATCGCCACGCTGACGCTGTCCACGCTTCCCGCTCAGGCGGCAAAGGCGGCAAAGGCGGGCAAGGCTACGAAAACCCCGCCGAGCGTCACCGTTGAAGCTCACAACGAAGGCGTCGGCGATATCTACGGCGACGAAAATGTCGTCTCCGTGACCATTGACAGCGCGGGCATTCGGTTTCAGGGCAAAGGCATGGACAAACCGATCGCCCTGACCTGGGCGCAGGTCTCCGGCTGGCAGGCAAACCGATTCACTTCCTACAGCGTGAATCGCACAACCGGCGGCGATTTCGGTATCGGCATCTACCAGGACGTCAAGTATTTCAGCTTTCGCACGCACAACGGCAGGGATTACACCGCTGCCGTCAAGGCGCTGCGTAGATACGCCGGGGCCAAAGAACGGGCGGGCATGGGGTAGTTCGCCATGATGTTGCTTTGCTGAGGTGCGGCACTTGTGTGACATCCAATCAACTACCGCCAGTGTTCGGGTCGCCGTTAACCGCGCCACCCTCGGTTGACGAACCCCACACTGCCGTGCTGCCCCAGACTGCGGAACTGCCCGAATCCGTTGAACTGCCCCATACCGCCGACGAGCCGGAGTCAGTATCGGATCCCCAGACCGCGTTTGAACCCCAGACTGCGTTCGAACCCCAGACTGCGTTTGAACCCGACACCGTTGAGTTGGCGGTCCACACGGACGAACCCCAAACTGCCGACGATCCCCAGACTGCGGAACTGCCCCACACGGCTGTGCTCCCCCACGCCGGGGGCGCCGAATCGTTAACAATATACACCGGAGTCTGCGGGTTTAAGGTATTCGCGGCGATGGTCGCGATCGGCGAAGCGGCATTTTCGTTTGCCGGAATTGTGGCCGTACTTGCCATTGCAGCGTCCAGATCCAGATAACCGGCGCCCACGGTGAAGATGTCGTATTGAACGGTAAACGTCTGATCGGTCGTCGGATCGGTAATGACCGACGATTGCGGGAAGTTCTTGGTCGCCGTGAGCATAAGCCGGGCCTTGACCTGGTCCGGAGTGAGGTTCTGACTGTCCAGGAGCGCGGCCGCCGCGCCACTCGCTACTCCCGCCGCCATACTCGTGCCGTTGAGAATGAAGTAGTTTGAGACCTCTCCGGCCACCGGCGTCCGCACATACGAAGCAAGCGGGACCAGATTCGACGATTCCGTCGTTTCGAGCGTCGCGCCAGGCACGAGGATCGAAAAGATTTTGTTGCCGGGGGCGACCAAATCGGGCTTTGCCACCATGTCGATCAGGGTCGGCCCTTTCGAACTGTAAGTAGTCATCAGGTCGTCGGCGCGCGCAGGCGTGCCTTCCGTGTTCATGGCTCCCACGGTGATCGCGAGCGGGTCGTTTCCCGGAGCGGAGATGGTCCCATAGCCATTGGTATTGGCCGAGTTATCGCGTCCCCCGTTGCCCGCCGCAATCACCACTGTAATTCCGGACAACCATGCCTTTTCCACCTCCTGGCACAAAGGGTCGTTCCTGTAACTCTCGGCGATAGGCCGCCCGAGCGAAAGATTAATGACCTTGATGTTGTAAACGGAGCGGAGTTGAATCGCACGGTCGATGGCCAATATGATCTCCGCGTCATTCGATTCGCCGTTGCGGTTGAGGACTTTGAGGTTGATCAGATGAACGCCAGGGGCGACACCGTGAATATCGTGAAGAAATCGCGACCCATACGAATTGGACCCGTTACCGGCGATAATTCCGGCGATGTGGGTGCCATGGCCGTAGTAGTCGTCGATCCCCTCGTTCGGAACAAAGCTTTCGGCGTACCTCACGTTAGCGAAAGAGTTCAGGAGACCGGGACTGTTGGTTCCGTTGCCGACCAGATCCTGATTTACATGGATGCCGCTGTCAATCAGGGCAACACCGACGCTCGCTCCCGTGCTCATGTCGGCTGATCCACTGTTGGCCGAAAGTGGCCGCAGGGTTTCCGGGGTATAGTCGTAAACCGGCCCCCCGGCCCCCATCGCCTGGACCAGATTGTTAACCGATACGTGAGCCACGGCCGGATTGTTGGCCAGACTGACGGCATCGGAGACTGTCGTTGAACACAACTCGCCTCCCGGCAGCAGTTCAAGGAGGTTGAGCGTGCCGCAGACGGTCGAAAGCAGGGACCCCGCCAGAGAGGGGGTGTACTGAACGATAACCTGAACGGATTGGTTCGGCTCCATCGAGCCTAATTGAGGCGAAACCGTACCCCCAAAGGCGAGCAAACCTGTTAACAAAAGGCACGAGAGCGGCTTCGCGACCTTCCAGCCGATGTTCCGGAGTTTCGCGCTGGTGAATTCAATTCCGGCAAATGTCATCTCTTCCCCGTTGTGATTGTGGATTCTGAACACAAGAGTCAGATCGGCATGAAACCGGGCGTGTAGACGGGCTGCGCCCGAGTTCGGTACTGGTACCTCGAACCGACTCCGGTACTGGTACCGGGCTCGCGTCGACTGACCGGAAATATATGTGTCAACGGATTTATTGGAATCATAATGCGACTGCCTCGACAAGGGGTCGCGCCCTGTGCCACAATTTAGCCAAATCCGCAATTCGTCCGGATGAGGAGACCAAGAATGCCATCAGCGCCACGGTTCTTCCGGTTGCCGACATTTCCGATTCGCGCGACAACGATTTTGTTGACCAGCGTTTTTCCAATGTTCGCCCAGATCCAGCGAGTGACCATTACTCCCCAAATCGCCAAACTTCGCCCGCTCAATGCCGACCAGAAACGGATACTCGCCGCCACCCGCGAATGGAGCGCAAACTACACGCGAAGCCTTCCGGATTACATGTGCATTCAAACCATCAAGAGACACGCGCTGGCCGCGTATCTGGACGCATGGCCGGTGTCGGACGAAATCCGCGAGTCGGTCACGTGGTCCGGCCACCAGGAGAGCTACGAAGTCCTCAGCGTCAACGGAAAGCCCGTTCAAAAGGACATTACAAAGCTGGGCGGCAATATCTCAACCGGCGAATTCGGCACGATCCTGGATCGGCTGTTTGGACCCGAATCGGTGGCCGAGTTCGGCTATGAGCGAAGAACCTCGCTGCGTGGCATTCCCGTCGACGTGTTCGCATACCGCGTTTCGAGCGACCACGGGTACACTCTCTTCAGCGGCCTTCAGAAGTACGAATCGGCGTGGGAAGGAAACGTCTATGCGGACCGAAAGAATGGCGCCGTGTTGCGCATCACGATGGAGTGCATCGGTATTCCCGTGAATTTTCCGGTTCACCACCTGAACATGACCCTCGACTACGGATCCGCGAAAATCGGCGGCCTCGAGTACCTGCTGCCCGCCCATTTCGACCTCACACAGGAATCGAGCGGCGGAGTCACGCAGAACCACACGGAGTACGGTTCGTACCGCAAGTTCGAGACGGAAGCGATTTTTCAACCCGACGAACCCTGAGCCGATATCGGCTTGGTTGACCGAAGCGATTACGGCTTCCGCGCCAGTTGAACTTTGCTGCCGGTCCGTGCGGAATCCTTCGCCGCCTCCAGAATCTCCGTGACGATCACGTTGTTTTCAAGCGACGACAACCCGGTCGACTTCCTCTTGCCGCGCGCCACGGCGTAGAAATACGACAGCGCATCGTGCTCATCGGCGGGCAACGCGGCGGGTGTGCGAGTTTCTTCCTGCGCGTCCGCCACCCTCACGCGCAGCGAGTTCCCGCCGGTCGCAATGGCATATCCGCGCTCGGCGTAAACCTCAAAATCCTTTCGACCGTAAGGCCAGTTCCAGGACGCTTCGATCACGCCCTGCGCCTTCGGATATTCCAGCAGCACGGTCGCATCGTCGTCGACGTCGGGATAAATCTCGGGCTTGATGTGACGGGTCATCGCCATCACGGCGGCCGGACGCTGGTTATCCATCAGCCAGGTCATCAGATTGGCGCCATAGCATCCGAAATCGAACAGAGCGCCCGCTCCGTTCAGCGCCGGATTCTTCAGAAACGAGAGAAACTCCGGACCAACGCCGATTTCTTTCGGACCCTGGTGGCCGTCCATTGCAACCATCCTGCGGATGCCGCCCACGGATTTCCTTTCCTTGACAAGATCCCAAATCGCGCCATGGCTCGCGTACCAGCTGGTTTCGTAATTCACCACGACCTGAATCCCATAGCGCTCCGCGGCCTGTTGTATGCGGCGGGCGTGCGCAACGCTCACCGCGAGGGGCTTTTCCATCATCACCGGAAGATGGCGCGGCGCGGCCGCCTCCACTACCATCGCGTGATCGAAAGTATTGGTGAAAGTAGCCACGGCATCCGGTTTCACGCTGTCCAGCATCGTGTTCAGATTCGTGAAGAGGAGCGATTCGGGGTAACCGAACTTCTTCGCAATCGTCGCCGCGAGCGCCGTGTTCGGCTCGAAGATTCCGACAATCTCCACATCTTTGCGTTTCTGCGCGGGATTGAGCAGGAACCCTTCCACATGGCCGTGGACCAGCCCCGCGACGGCGATGCGCAGGGGCTTTTCAGTCTGCGCCGGGAGCAGGGAAGGGAGCACAAGAACGGCCAGAAGGCAAAACGAGCGATGCATGGACTCCAGTAGATCACACTTTGGCGGGTACAAAGGTAGAGCGGCGGGTACCGGTGGCCTGCAGGATCGGTCGCCGCACGCACCGACCGTTTCGTCGGTATCGTCTGAATGTACTGCGTGGATCCGGGGCACATGGCTGACCGGACACCGGCGGGTCTCGTCATCGAGCCGTCCGCACTACGTCGGGGAACTCCCGGGAAAAGTCGACATGCGGTTAATTTGCGCCGGGCTTCTCCGCGTGGTCGACCACAAAGATCTCAACCGGCGCTTTCGTCGGTGCCATTTTAAGGCCGAGTTGACCCGGAAGGGCATTCGCGGTGGCTTCGAACATGTTTGCAGGGCTGACCATGGCTTCACCCGCGATGCCTCTGGCCGCCACGCCGATCTTCGAGATGTCCAGGTCAGCG
This sequence comes from Bryobacterales bacterium, assembly GCA_003136575.1. Classification (GTDB taxonomy): domain Bacteria; phylum Acidobacteriota; class Terriglobia; order Bryobacterales; family Bryobacteraceae; genus BOG-234. Next base: position 8,820 of record PLEX01000193.1, read on the forward strand.
TCAAAACTTCCCGTAAGCCCGGTTTGATCGATCACCGGCCTATCGGCGCCAAAGTTGAGATATCGCGCTAACGAAGCCATATCTCTGACGGCCATATGATCGGTTTTTCTGATTGCCGAATCGTCGGTGCCAGCCGTTAATGGATGGAACTTAGGGCCGCCCTTTGCGACCGTCAGAGCGTAAACGGCCAGCGTCTTCGTTTCGTGGTGAAATCCAAGCTTAAAACGGTCAGCTAGTAAAGCACGAAGCATCGTCATCAGAAGGGCCCTGTCGGCCGGGCTGGCGGCTTTAGCTTCGATATCGAATCTTACCGATGAGATCCACTCCGGTCCACCCGCAACCTGATGGTCCTCCAGCCCCCAAGCCCCTTTGATGAGGTCTTTCAGGCTGGCGTTCCGCGTGCGAAGCAGCCCAGGGGTTGTGACGATCGCGGAACCCGGAGCGGCGCTCACTTGCGCGACTCGCCCCGGCAACGGAACACGGGGATCCGAGGGCTTGATCGACGTGACATCGAAACGAGGTGAAGCGGGCAACGCGGCTTGAGTCTGCGCCAAAATCGCCGACCTTCCTGCCAGACAGAAGGCGCTCAGTCCTATAACGGCCCGGAGCTTGAAAGGCGCGCGCCTTGCTCGGCGGTGAACTTGAGCGGCGTGCGCCGCCTTCGCCCCCATGCGCCAACCTGCACCGTTCATATTCACTATTCTCACTGGGCGAATACCAACTGCCCGAATCTGGCCGGGACGTGCGGGTTCGGCGTCGGTTGCAGGGGATCGGACCAGTTGCTCATGCGGCGATCCGGCTCCACGCCATCCCAGCGATTGATATTGGCCATCCATACCGTTCCCGGCGTCGGCTTCTTGCCCAGCGCCTCGAAGTTCGACCATGGAATCGCGACCTCAAGGCTCCAGCCTTTATCTTTATCCCCGCGCATGTTCAGCGTGCCATCGATAAAGGTCGCCAGCTTGACGCCGCGCAGGTCGAACTGTTTAAAAAGATGGCCGCCTGGCTGGTACATGACGTAATCGTAGAGCACGCCGCGCGCATTCATTTCGAGACCGTAATAGACGGAGGTTTGAGAAGGCATGGGGTTGATGAAGATCTCGACCGCGTCGTCGAGATAAGTCGGGTCATCGTGCTCGGTGTGGAAGGCGACGATATCCGCGTCTTCGCATTCGTAGGAAACATAGAGATAGTCGTCGTCCCACAGGAGGCGGGAGACAGTCTTTTGCTTGGCGCCGGTCTGGGCGTCCCAGGGGAAAATCAGCTCGATCTTTCCCGCCGCGGCCCAGGCTTGGTCGTCCGGTTTGCCGTCGATCACGATGGGCGAAGTGGCGCGCTTCACTTCATAGCGTGGGATCGGCGGCTGTCCGAACAGATTGGCGCAGAGCAGAAACGACGTGCAGACGGGAGCGGAAGGAATCTTCATGGCTATAAGTTACAGCAAGCGCGCCGGCAGCGTTTCCGGTGGACAGTAGCGCCGGGCGAACGATGGTCGGCGGATAGAATAGAAACGTGCGCCGCATTCTCGCATCGCTGCTGGTGGTTCTGGTCGGCTTTTCGCTGATTCCGGCAGCGGCATTCGCGTCGAATGCGGAGTCGAAGGTTCCTGCATGCTGCCGGCGCGACGGAAAGCACCACTGTTCGCTCGCGGCAGGCGCGGCAGGCTCCGAATCGAACTCCGGGCTGTCCCTGCGGGCTGCCCGATGCCCGTCATTTCCGACGGCGAAAGCCGTCCCCGCTCACCAGAGCGCGGGGCTGCCGGGAATTTCGCGGGTGACCTTCGCCGGGTTTGTAAGTCAGTTCCTTTTTTCCGCCAGAACAGAAACGCGCTCCCAAATCTCCTTTAGTCAGGCTGGCCAGAAGCGCGGCCCACCGGCTCTTCTTTCGTAGTTCGCTCCCATCATCTTAGTTCCGGTTCGCAGCGCGTCGACTCCCGTCGCGCGGGCTGCCGGTTGGCGTTGCCGCTACGAAAGAAGGTCTCATGCGAAAGTTCATATTCTGTTGCTGTCTGGCAGTGTTTTGTACGTCTGGTTTCCTGCTCGATGCGACGATTTTCGGAAGAATTCAGGGCATCGTGCACGATCCGCAGCATCGTCCCCTGTCCGGCGCTTCGGTGAAACTGCGGGCGGTCACGTCGGATTGGTCGCAATCCGCGGAGACGGACGACAACGGCGAATTTTCGTTCGCAACCGTGCCCGTCGGCGACTACAAGATCACCGTCGCGGAACCTAAGTTCACAACCTCCGAGCAGTCCGTCACCGTTGCTTCCGGCTCATCGCCGGTGATCCACTTTCAACTGGCGATTGCGACCTTGAATCAAACGGCCTCCGTCGTCGCCCAGGCCGAAGCAGCCAGTATGGACTCGGTAACGCCAACCACGCTGGTAGACCGCGAGGACATTGCCCAGACCCCGGGCGCGGACCGCACCAACAGCATGGCGATGATCACCGACTTCACTCCAGGCGCTTACGTCACGCACGACATGCTGCACATGCGCGGAGGCCACCAGGTGGATTGGCTGATCGACGGCGTACCCGTGCCGAACACCAATATCGCGACGAATCTGGGGCCGCAAATCGACCCTAAAGACATCGATTACCTCGAAATTCAGCGTGGCAGTTACGACGCCGAATACGGAGACCGCACCTACGGCGTCTTTAACATCGTGCCGAGAACCGGCTTCGAGCGGGACAACGAGGCGGAACTGGTTACGTCATTCGGAAACTGGCATCAAACCAACGATCAGCTGAACTTCGGAGGCCACACGCAGCGCTTCGCTTACTACGCGAGCGTGAATGGAAATCGCAGCGATTACGGTCTGCAGGCGCCAATCGGACAGGTCGTTCACGACGCCGAGAACGGATTCGGCGGATTTGTGTCCCTGATGTTCAACGCGAGTTCTTCGAACCAATTCCGCATGGTGGGCTCGCTGCGGCAGGATTACTACCAGATCCCGATCGACCCCGATCCGAACTCAGCGGGAAATCAGGTCTACCCCAGCTTCGGACTCCACGACAGTGAACGCGAACCCGATGGTTACCTCACCTTCTCCTGGATTCACACGTTCAGCGCCAATGCGCAACTGACGATTTCGCCGTTTTATCACTACAATCAGGCCAGCTACAACAGCTCTCCGAACGACGTACCGGTGATTTCGGACGTGCGCCAGACGTCCAATTACGGCGGCGCGCAGGCAAGCGTGAACCTGACTACGCTGAAGAACAACGACCTGGAAATAGGCGTTTATGGATTCGCCCAGCACCAAAGCAACTACTTCAATAATGTCTTTACGGATTGCGCCCCGGACTGCCAGAACTTCGGGCCGTCCTCCGCCGCTTTAACCGGCGGCGTCATCGAGGAATTTGCCAGCGACCGCTTCAAGGTGACGCCGTGGCTGACACTGATCGCCGGCGTTCGCGAATCGCATTTCAGCGCTCCGGCGATCGGTGGCGAACCGGGGGTCTCGGAGACCGCGATCGACCCGCGCGTCGGCGCTTCGCTCAGAATTCCGTGGCTGAAGTGGGTCTTTCATGGCTTCTACGGCCAGTTCTATCAGCCGCCACCGCTGCTGACTGCGACTGGCCCGTTGCTCGATCTGGCCAGCAGCCAGGTGCTGACCTTCGCGCCGTTGAAGGGCGAGCGCGACAGGGAATATCAGTTCGGCGTGTCGATTCCGTTTCACGGCTGGGTGCTGGAGGAAGACACCTTCCAGACTCGCGCGCAAAACTGGCTCGACCACAACAATATCGGGGAATCGAACATTTTCTGGCCGATCACGTGGACCGCCGCATTGATTCAGGGCTGGGAAACGACGCTGCGTTCCCCGCGCATCTGGCACCGCGCACAGTTCCACGCGGCGTACTCGAATCAGATCGCTCAGGCGACGGCGCCGATCACCGGCGGCCTGATCTGCCCGGCTGGAATGGAGGATTCATGCCCGCTGGCTATTCCTCCGGGATATTCGCCTGTCGACCACGATCAGCGAAACACCCTGAATATGGGCCTTAACGCGACTCTTCCTTCGCGGGCGTTCGCTTCGACAAATGTCTACTATGGCTCGGGCTTCACAAACGGAAACCCCGACGCGCAGTATCCCGGCAATTATCTGCCTGGCCACACCACGGTCGACATTTCTATGGGAAAGAGCTTTGGCGAGAAATACAGAGTCTCGCTGAACGCGCTCAACGTAACGAATCGGCGCGTTCTGTTCGATAACAGCCTTACGTTCGGAGGTTTCCACTTTGACGACCCCAGGCAGCTCTACGTTGAAGTGAGATGGAAGTTTCACTACTAAGAAGGCGCGCAGGCAACTGGCCGCGTCACGTGCGGGCACGCGTGTTTGCCGAGTTGTTCGGTGCCGCACGTCGCGGTCCGTGCGCTACCGATGGATTTGGGACAATCGGAATCGATGAAGCGTTTCACTTGTATTGTTGCCGCTCTGCTTGCAGTTACCGGCGCAAATGGCCAGCCCGCTAAACGCGAGGTAGCCGTCGCGGCGGCCGCGAACCTGAGCGTGGTGTTTCAGCAAATCGGGCCGCGGTTTGAAGCCGCGACCGGCATCCACCCCGTGTTCAGCTTCGCCTCGACGGCGCAACTTGCGCTTCAGATCGAGAACGGCGCACCGTTCGACGTCTATGCCGCGGCAGACGTGGAACATGTCGAACAAATGGAGAAAAAGGGACTGCTCGCTCCGAACTCCCGCGCTATATATGCGACGGGAATTCTGGCCCTCTGGATTCCGCCTCAGAGCGCGGCGCAGATCAATCGGTCGGAAGACCTGGTTCAGCCCGGCGTGAAGGTAATCGCGCTCGCCAAACCCGAACTCGCGCCTTACGGACTGGCCGCGCGCGAATCCCTTCAGAAACTGGGAATCTGGAGCAAAGTGGAACCGCGAATCGTCTACGCCGACAACATCAACATGGCGAAACAGTACGGCGCTTCGGGCAATGCCGACGCGGTCTTCACGGCGTATTCACTCGTGCTGAACGAGCGCGGCAAGGTGTTACAGGTGAGCGACGAGCTGCACGCCCCGATCCATCAGGCGCTTGGCATCGTGGCCGCTTCGAAAAACCAGGGAAACGCGCGGGCCTTCGCCGACTTCCTGCTGACCGGGAAAGGGCGCGAAATCCTGGCGGGCGCCGGGTACCACGTGCCCGCGCCAAAGAATCCTTAACGCGCGGTGCACCCGATTCAGGCGCGGCGCATGATCTGAGCGCAGGCGCCGTGAAAATGCGCCTGCCTTTCCAGCCTGTCTTCCTGACATCGGCCAGTTTGATGCTGAGTTGTTTCTGAGACCTCTGGTTTCACGAGCCTGCGAACTCGTCATACCTCAATATATTTCCGAAATTGCTTTACGGTTTTGAGGCAAATTCCCCGCAAGGGATAACGGACAACGATTCCCTGAATCGCTGTACTCAAGGAGACGACCATATGAACTGGCATGAACGCTGGAGCGATTCCCCAACCAAACGTGAATACTCGGGGATGGGGCGGATGGCTGCCTTGTTATTGATGACATTGGCGTTCGCCCCGGCTCGGAGCCTCGCCGTCGTGCCGTGTCCGGCGCGGATTGACGCGGTAATCGCCAATACAGGCAAAGTCGTTTCTTCAGAACATTCCCTCGTCGATTCCTACAACTCGACGCTGGGCGGTTACGGCGGCACGAATGTGGGAAGCCAGGGAACGGTTCGCGCAGCGGGCCCGGTCGTAAGAAGAGGCATCATCAATGGCCCCGTACTCGAACACTCTCCAGCGATGCTGCCTGAAATCCCCGTGTCTCCGATTGCGCGCCCTCTCCCACTTGGAGCCAGAGTCCCCGGCCGTTTGAAACTCGATGGACACCAAATCCTCACGTTGAAGCCGGGAGACTATGTCGCGGCCGGGATCGATCTGGACTGGCCTGCCGAGATTCGCGTTGCCCCTATCGGACACGTCAGAATTTTCGTGACAGGCCGCCTCAGCATCCGTGGCGGAGTGAACCTTCACGGCAGGACGGAGGATCTGGAACTCATTCTCACGAGGATAATCGACCCAGGGGCGAGGGAGGATAATGACCCGCTGGTCTCTTTCCTTCGTCACCTGTTACGGTTTCTCTTCCCGAATCCGCACGAGGTGGAGATCCGGGAAAAGGGCTCGCTGACGGGCCTGCTCTATGCGCCGAAGTCCGAAGTCTACGTTGATTCAGAGGTCTTCGGCGAAGTTGTGGGAGCGACGGTCAGGCTTGAGCGCCGCGCGGCCGTGCACTATGACGTCGGCCTGGTGTGCCCGACGGCGTCATCTGTCTCGACCGCGACACCGCCCCCGGCACTGCCGGCTCCGCCGCCGCCGGTGGTGGGTTGCTACATGAATACGCGCAACGGCTGGCAGAACATTCCCTGCGCCATCCCGGCGGACCTGGCCGACTTTCCCAAGCCACAGGTTGCCGATGTTCAGCTTACAGTGACAGGGCTTAATACGATACCCCTTGTGTTCGGTCAAATCGATGTGACGATTCCTCAGATTTCTACCATCACGGATGTCCTGCCCGGTAGTCCTTCGACTGCAAACGCGTTCAGCCTGCAAAGCACAACAAACCAATTCCCGGTCCCCGGCCGGAAAGCCATTGCCAGCGGAGAATACGCGGGCGACGTGCAATTCACCATTCAGAGCAACGGGAAAAACAGCGCGATCTGTATCTGGAACATCGGAGTGCTCCTGCAGCGCTATCTGCCGACTTGCCTGACCCTGTGTCCGCCCGTCGCGGGCATTGTATGTTTGCCGGAAAATCCGCCACAAAGACCGGGGGGTCTTCAGCCTTTCGACTATGGGAATATCGCCGCGCAGGTGAATTCCAACGGAACTCTTTCGATGGTCGCTGAACTCAGCTGGGTGCAGAGCGGTCAGCCGAACCAATTCGCCGTGGTCGCCCCCGACATGTTCGGGTTGGCTGGCCAGTGGACCGAGATGAGCGGCGGGCTTTTGGGAGAGGGCAGCGGTTCGGAGGCGCAACTGACCAACGCCGAAGTCGTCACACAGGTTCTGGCTGCCAGTTGCCCGGGCGATACCCAGGCGGGCAGCCCGATATGCGCGCCTCCTGCCCTGCAACCAATGGGCGAATATTACATTGGCGGCAACGGGACACTGGAAACGAATAACCTGATATCCGTCGCTCCAGCCACGCTGAGTTATCTGAACCAGGACCTGGAGGTTGGAAACGTTACGGCCTCCACATCCGGAAGTTGCCTGGGTCAGAGCCACGCGTATATCAAGGACAGTCCGCAGGACTTCGGCGCGACGCCCTCGACGCTGGGAAACCAGGTCTCTTGGGAGAGTCCCGATATTTTTGTGGTGCCCCAAGGCACGGCGGTGGACGTCAATGCAGTCTCAGTCGAGACAACCATCACGCCCGGCCTGCAATACGACGTCTATGTGCGGGTGCACAACGACCTCGGCTGCTCCGACGTCACGGGCGCGAAGAGCCTCGTTTATCTGGCCGACCCATCGGCTCTCTCCGTGCAGTGGGATTCGATTACGGGGAATAACTATGTCGGCAACAACATGAGTGCCACGGGTGTCACTGTGCCCGCGGGGGGTCAGGCTCTGATCGGGCCTTTGACTTTTACGGCGCCGGCCACCGGCATCGGGAACGGCCATAAATGCCTTCTGGCTGCAATCGAAGCCGACGGCGAGCCGGCTCCGGCGAAAAGTACAGACGCTCCGGATTCGAATCAGGTGGGGCAGCGCAACCTGGAGTTCGTCGGCCCGTGCGTGTTTCAGCTCACGAACGGCACTACGTCCGATGGCACTGTTCAGATCAGTCTTACCGCCGCTCCAAACTCGAACACGCCGCCTTCTCTGACAGTTTCACCGGATATCGAGGTCACGTTCGACGATACGGATTCCAGCTGGTTTAACGCATGGAGCGGTCAGGCGGGCAACGGCACAGCCTTTTCGCTCTCGCACAACGGCGGCGCGAACTCGACCACCGTACGGCTCGGAACGTTCAGCGTGGTGCTCAATCCGGTGCCCCTCCCGGCGGGCCAGTCCCGCAACGCGACCGGTAATGTCAATCCGACCAACGGGACGCTGACGCTCCAGCTCGGCGCGATGCTGACCGACGCTGGTGGACAGATGCTCGCGAACAATGGCGGGTCATGCACAGTGACGGCAAACGTCATTCAGTGACTGGCACGCCTGGTCGCAGGCAGAGTGGCCGAGTTTCGCGCCAGCCGCTCAACTCAATCGGCGAGGCGTCTGATAATTCTTCCGTACTGTGTTGGTGAATTGCGGCAAGCGATAACCGAATGGCCCGGGACGAACACAGCCAGCATCCGGGCCACATGGATCACTTGGCGGGTAGCGTGTAATAGGTGGTCCAGGATAGCCGAATCGAGCCTTTATCCGCAGACATGCGTTGCCCGTTCCAGCTGCCTCACGCCAGTCTGTCGTGCCGGGTCAGGAAGAACTGCACGGCCGGCGTCACCAGAAGCGATAAAATCATCGACGCCAGTATCCCGCCGATTACCGCGATCGCCAGCGGTTGCAGCATCTGCGAACCCGCGCCGATGGCGAGCGAAAGCGGAATCATTCCCGCCACCGTCGCCATCGCCGTCATCATAATCGGCCGGATGCGGCGGCCGCCCGCTTCGATCATCGCCGCGCGCGCCGACAGGCCTTCGGCGCGGAAACGCTGTTCGGCGTCGAGTAGCAAAATACCATTCTTCGCCACGATGCCGATCACCATGATCAACCCCATGAACGACGAAATATTGAACGTCGTGTTGGTGACAAACAGGGCGAAGAAGACACCCGACGTCGATAACAGCGCCGAAGCCAGAATCGCAATGGGCGCGCCGAATGCCCGAAACTCGAACAGCAGCACAATAAATACGAGTATCACCGCCAGCGCCAGCACCACGACCAGGTCTTTGAACGACTTTTGCTGCTCGGCGTATATTCCGCCATAAGTGATCCGCACTGTCGGCGGGATTCCGAGTTCTTCCACCGCTTTCTGAACCAACTCCATTCCCTTGCCAAGGCTGATGCCGTCGAAACGGCCTGTGACGGCGATGTAACGCTGGAGATCTTCGCGCCAGATTTCCGTTTGCCCGGGTTCGTCCGTGAAAGCAGCCAGCGAACCGAGCGTGGCCGTTTTACCGGTCGCGCTTACGATGACCGTATTGCGCACCTGCTCCAGACCTTTGCGGGCACTCTCGGGAAAACGCACGCGGATCGGGTACGAACGGTCGTTAATGATGGCGGGCAGATCGGCCGGCTCGCCCTGCAAAATGGCGCTCGCGTCCAATTCGATCTCGCGCGGCGTGAAGCCGGAACGCGCGGCAACCAGAGGGTCCACCTTCATGATCACCGCAGGGCCGCTGATCGTGTCTTCGATCCCATTCTTCACGTCCGCTACGCCCTGAATCTTCTTGATGCGCTCGCCGACTTTCGGCCCCCACTTTTTCAGCACGTCGGGATCGGGCGAGAACAGCTTGATTTCGATCGGTTCGGGGGAACTGGTGAGGTCGCCAATCATGTCCTGCAGAACCTGAGGGAATTCGATGTCGAGCTGCGGATACGCCTTGTTGATCTTGCCGCGAAGCTCGGAAATGATCTCGTCGACGCCGCGGTCGCGTTTGGCTTTCAGTTTGATGAGAAAGTCGCCGCGGTTAGCTTCGGTGACGGCGAACAAGCCTAGTTGCAAACCGGTGCGGCGCGAACTGCCCTCGATTTCCGGAGTCTCGTTGAGGAGCTTTTCCACCCCGAGCAGCACCTTGTTGGTATCGACGAGCGACGATCCGGCGGGCATCAGGTAATCCAGCACGAAGCCGCCTTCGTCCATCTCCGGGAGCAGGTCGCTGCCCAGGGATCGGTAGCAGAAGAACGAAACGACAATCAGCCCAAGGCTGCCGAGAACGAGGAGAATCGGCCGCCTCAGAGTCCCTCCGAGCACCTTGACGTAGAGACGCGTGATCCATCCCATCACGCCTTTCGTCGACACGTGCCCGAGGGCGGGATGGCCATCGACTTCGATCTCTTCGGCTGTCACCTGAGGTTTCGTGCTGTTGCGGCGCAACAGGAAGTGGCTGAGGGTCGGGGTCCATGTCAATGCCAGTCCGAGCGAAGTGAGCAGCGCCGCGCCGACGGTGATCGCGAGAGCGCGGAAGAACGTTCCGGTCACGCCGGTGATCGTCACGAGCGGCAGGAAGACCACGATGGGAGTGATCGTGGAGCCCACCAGCGGCACGATGATTTCTTTCAGCGCGCGGCGGATCGCCTCGCCTCGCGACTCGCCCGAATCGCGATGCAGAACGATGTTTTCCACGACAACGATGGCGTCGTCAATCACGAGTCCGACCGCTGCGGCCAGACCGCCCAGCGTCATCAGGTCGAAACTCTGGCCGAGCAAACGCAGCACGATCATGGTGATCGCGATGGTCGCTGGAATGACGAGGCCGGCCACGATGGAACTGCCCCAGTCGCGCAGGAACAGCACGAGGATGATGGCGGCGAGGATGAGGCCTACGAGGATGGCGTCCCGCACACTGGCGATGGAGGCCTTCACCAGGATCGACTGGTCGTAGAAGGGCTGGATCTTCACGCCGGGCGGGATGATCTTTTTGATTTCGTTCAGTTCGGACCAGATCGCGTCAGCCACTGCGACGGTGTTGCTGTCGGGCTGCCGGAAGATATTGATGAGCACCGCGGGCTTCGCGTTGGCGGTAACGATGGTGTAAACGGGCATCACCGATGGGCGCACGGTGGCGACGTCGCCGATGCGTATAGGCACTCCCGCGGGTGAAGTCTTGAGGACAATGTCGGCGATCTCGGCGGGCGTTTTAGTCTGTCCGGTCACGAGCGCCAGCGCGAGGCTGTGGTTGTTCTCCAGCAGGCCGGGAGAATCGACCATGTTGCTTTGTGTGATCGAATCCAGAATGCCCGGGACGGTCACCTGCGTCTGCATCATCTTGGCCGGATCGGGCTCGATGAGAAATTCGGGTCTTTGGCCTCCTTGGAGCACGATCATGGAAACGCCGGTGACGCGATTGAGGCGAGGCTTGATCGTATAGGTCGCCAGTTCCCATAGCTCGCTTTGCGGCACGGTATCGGACGTGAGGCTGTAGCCGATCACGGGGAAGGCCGCGAAGGTGGCGCGATTGGCGGCGACTTTGGCGGTGGAGGGCAGGTCGGGCTGAACGTGGGCGAGGGCGGCGTTCACAGACTGGAGCGTGCGGAACATGTCCACGTTCCAGTTGAAGAAGAGATTGATGTCGGCCGAGCCGCGGCTTGTGACGGAGCGAACGGTTTCGAGCCCGGGAACGCTGTTCATCGCTTCTTCGAGCGGACGCGTGACGGAGACCTGCATCTGGTCGATGGGCGCGACGCCGTTATCGACGTTCAGGGTGATTTTGGGGAAGTCCGTCGACGGGAAGACCGATACCGGAATAGTGAATGCCAGGTACGCGCCCATCCCGATGAGGGTCAGGATCACGAACAGGATGGGGCGCGCGAAACGGGCGGTCCAGTGTTCGGCGGGGGCTGCAACCGAGGATGGCTTGGGGTCTTCCATGGCTATCTGTGGGGCAGTCGGTTCCGCCTGCCATTACTTGTCATCGTCGTCTTCTTCCGGCGGAGCCTCTTTGACGATTACTTTCGCGCCGTCGTCCAGGCCAAGGCCGCCGACGGTAATGACTTTGTCGCCTTCGTTCACGCCGCTGCGGATCTCGACGTTGATCCCCTGCCGGATGCCCAGCGAGATCTTCTTTTCGTGCGCAATGTTATCGGGAGTTACGACCATCACGATCTGGCCGCCTTCATCGGAATTGAGAATGGCGGATGCGGAGACCAGCGTCACGTCCTGAAGAGTCTCGGCCTTTATCGCCACGCGCACCGTGCCACCCGGCTTCAGTTTCTCGCCTTCATTGGGCGCCTCCACCCAGACTTCCACCGTCGTTGTGTTTGGATCCACCGCCGGACTGACGACTGTGACCTTGCCCGCGATGTCGCCATCGGGGCCTGTGATCGTGGCGGGGCGGCCGACCTGAATTACGGATGCGTCCTTCACCGGAACATTGGCGCGGGCGACGACACGCGAAATGTCGACGATGGAAAGCAGAGGGGTTCCACTGGCGGGCATCTCGCCGGGATAGACGGGGCGATCCGACACCACGCCCGAGATCGGGCTGGTGATCTTACCGTAAGAGAGCTGCACCGTGGAGTTTTCGTAGTGCGCTTTGGTGGCATCGACATTCGCCTGCGCGGCGTGGATCTGTTCGCGCTGGCCGACGGAGTTTAGCGTATCGAGGTGGCGTTTTGCCGTGTCGTAGGTATTCTGCGCCTGAACCAGCGTAACTTTGGCATCGTCGACGAGGCGCTGGGCCAGCGCTCCCTGGCTCTGGAGCGCGACGCGGCTATCGTAGACTTTTTTCGCGGCTTCGAGCACCTGCCGGGCCGATTCCAGATCGGCCTGGGCGCGGCCTTTATCCTCAACCGTGGTGGCGCCCGTTACGGTTTGCAGCGCCGATTGCGCTTGTTCGTAGAGGCTCTTGCTTTCGTTTTCGGTGGCGGCAAGGTCGGCGGTTTCGAGTTCGACGAGAACCTGACCGGCCTTGACGTGGTCGCCGCGATTGACGAGAACACGCTTAACCGGAGAGCTGATTTTTGCCGTGACGTTGGCCTGATTGACGGGGAAGAGAACGGCGTCGGCCGTGATGATGTGGTCGATGGGACCCTTGCGGACGGTTTCCACCTGGACGGGCGTGGGGGCTTCGGTTTCGGCCTCTTCCTCCTTCTTCTTGCCGCAGGAAGCGACGAGCAGCGCGAGGGCGAGAAAAGACAATGGCCGCCGATGAACGCCGATGAACGCGGATAATACGGATGTCATAGTGTCCCCATCAGTGAGCGCAGGCTGGCCAGCGCGATTCGATAACGCGCGAGGCCGTCGTCGTACGCGTCGCGCGCCTGTTTGACCGTCGATTGCGCGTCGGTTACTTCAAATGCCGTTGCTTCGCCAGCCTGGTACCGCAGCAGCGTGAGGCGGAGGCTCTCTCCGGCGAGGTTTGCGCTTTCCCGCAGGAAGCCGACCTGGCCGAGCGCGCCTTCGGCCTCGGCATGCGCGGAAGCGAGCGCGGCCTGCAGTTCGCGTTGCGTGAGCTTCAGCTCGAGTTGCGCCTGGTCCCTGCGCAGTTCCGCCTGGGTCACTTTGCTTTTTGTAGCGCCCCAGTTCCAGACGGGCACGTTCACGGTGACCTGCGCCACGTTACCGGGGAGCAGTTGCCCATCCGGGTTATGAATGGCGAACTGGTTGGCATTGATGCCGTAGAAGACGTCCAGCGCGACTGTCGGCAGATACCCGTAATGAGCCACGTTGACCTCATAGCCCGCTTCATCGACGGCCGCGCTGGCGGCTTTTACGTCCGGGTTAATGGCGACGGCTTGCGCGCGAACTTCGGGCAGCGGCGGCACGACGTCGGCCTGCTCGAGATCGTCTTTGATTGTGTAGTCGGTCTGGAAGTCGGGGAAGATCAGAACAGCGAGCGAAATCTTCGCTTTCGCGAGCGTGGTTTGCGCTTCGTTCAGATCGACCTGTCGCTGCTGGAGCTGGATCTGGGCTTTGACTACGTCCGCGTGGGCGACTTCGCCGCCAGTCTCCTGCTTCTGGGTGATATCGAGAAACTGGCGAGCTTCGGTGAGGCTGAGCGTGGCGTTCTCGAGCTTGCGCGCGGCATCGGCAATGGCGTAAAAATCCTGGATGACGACGGCGTTGACACCGCGTGCGGCGATATCGACTTTGGCGCGCGCGACGGCTTCGGCGGCAGCGGCACGCTGTTGCTCGGCGCGGAGGAAGATGGGGAGCACGTCCTGATGGACGAGACCCTGATCGTTGAAAACGTGGACGCCATCGTTGCTGACGAAGGCACCGGAGGGGGTGCCGTTCGCCTGGGTGTGGATGTACTGGCTCAGAGCGCTCGCCTGAGGGAGCGCGGCGGCGCGGGCCTGGACGCGGTCCTGCGTGGCTTGGGACAGAGTGAGATTGGCGGTTTGGATCTGGCCACCGTACTGGCGGGCGCGGGAGAGAGCCTGCTGGAGGTCGATCGTGAGCGGACCGGCGGCGGGCGGAGCGGGAGTCTGTCCGAAGGCGGTGCAGGCCAACGCGGCGAGAAGTCCCAGACACAGGGGCATTCGCAACCGCGACCGGGACGTGCAGTGGTTCATGTGTTTGTTCCTGCCACGACGCAGTTTACCAGTCAACCATTTGTTGCTGAAGGTTACCTGAAAGGAGTAGTCGGGGCTGCTGCGCCGCCCTTTGGGCGAGGCGATCAGCGGGCCGGCGAAGGTATACGAGTTCGAAAAAACAAAGCCATTTTCCCGGTGGGGATACGCCTCGCCGGCGCCAAGAGTTCAGAAAAGGGAATCCGTCCGCCCGTGCCCGACATCGTGCCGCCGGTTCCGCGTTTACCGTCCGGATTGCGTGGGCGCGGAGACAGCCGACAGCGTGATCGTGGTGTCGACCTTGGCATTTGACGTCGTCGATTCCACAATGACCGTCCCGGTGGCGCATCCGAGAGCCGCCAATTGGAGGGGGTCCGGCAGCGCTTCGTGCTGCAGGATCAGATACGTATGGGTGGGAATCGTGAAAGCCAGAACGCTGATGGCGGAAGAACCCGAGAGCGACGCGGACGTCAGTAGCGCCTTGTACGTGGAGCTGAGGGTGCTCCAGCCGGCCGCGATGGCCGCGAGTTGAACTACCGCTAACCCGCCGCGCACGACCTTACTTGAGGTCGACGAGCCCTGCGCTCCGGAGATGACCGACAGGGCCGCATCCTGCGGCAAAAGAACGACGCCGGAGAGCCGTGTTTGTTGCGCCGCCAGGGCGAGCGGGATTGTGAGCGGCGAATTGGTCTGATTGCAGGCGACTACGTTCGCAGCATGGTAAGTGGCTGGGAGTTTGCCGAACATCGCCGTGGTGGTCTGAGGCGAGAGAAGGTCGGCGGTGACGTGGATCTGCTGGGCGGAAACGGAAGCGGCCAGGATGGCGGCCAACGCCAATAGTCTGGCCGCAAATAGGGTCGGAGTTCCCGGCCATGTCGGGCCGGCGGTTTGTACTATCGGAGTTTCGGCGTCAAGCCAGGTCCGGTTGTCGATATTGCCGTTTTCGTTAAATCGGCGTTGAAGTGTCATCTTTGTTCGCTCCCGTGTTGCTCTTGTCGTTATTCTTTTCGTGTAGTGTCCCTACGCTCTGGAAATAACATGCCGCGGAAGAGCTGGAATGCTAAGTGGCTGTAGAATCAACGAAAGAATGTTGTGACTGGAAATTGTGGATCCTTTGTTTGCGGGCGAAGGGGCTACTCAGAACCGGGCTGAATCCTCCACGGATCATCGAACCGTCGATATAATCGGCCTGTGACGTGGCCGCGCGTTTTCCTGATTTCGGGCGCTTTGCTGGCGATGTACGTCGCTGCCCACGCCCAGACGTCGCAGAGCGCTTTGCAATCGGCCAGAGCGGCGGCGGAACGCGGCATCGCGGCCGGGCAGCTCTATATGGGTGAGAGCTATCGCGACGGAGATGGCGTCACCCAGGACTACAAAGAAGCGGCGCGGTGGTTCCGGCTGGCGGCCGATCAGGGCAGCGCGCTGGCGCAGTTCAACCTCGGCTACCTCTATTACGTCGGGCAGGGCGTCCCGCAGGACCACAAAGAAGCCGTCCATTGGTATCAGCTCGCGGCCGAGCAGGGGATCGATCTTGCGCAGAACAACCTCGCCTTCAGCTACCGCAACGGCGATGGCGTGGACAAAGATCTCAAGGAAGCCCTCCGCTGGTATCGTATGGCTGCCGACAAAGGGAATGTGATCGCGCAAACCGCGCTTGGCGACTGCTATCACGACGGCGAAGGCGTCATGCACGATTTCAGGGAATCTCTGCGCTGGTACCGTTTGGCGGCGGACCGGGGCAATCCTATTGCCCAGTTTCACGTGGCCGAGGCGTACCGCACCGGCGAAGGCGTCCCCGCCGACAATAAGGAAGCCGCCCGCTGGTATCGGCTATCCGCGGACCAGGGCTACGTTACAGCACAAGCTTTCATGGGCCTTATGCTGCTCGACGGCCTGGGGGTGCCGCGCGATCCGAAAGAAGCCGCGCGTTTATTCAAGCTGGCGGCCGATCAGGGACACGCGGTGGCGATGTTCAACCTGGCCGATTGCTACCGGCTGGGCGAAGGCGTGCCGCGCGATCCGAAAGAGGCCCTCCGGCTTTATCGGTTTCTTGCCGAGCACGACGATCTTCCGGCGCAGACCAATGTCGGCGTGGCCTATCGGGATGGCGACGGCGTGGAAAGGGACGCTGCGGAAGCCGTGAAATGGTTCCGCCGGGCTGCGGAGAAAGGATATCCGGGAGCGCAGGATAACCTGGCGACCGCATACCGCACCGGCGAGGGTGTCGCGCAGGATTACAAAGAAGCCCTGCGGTGGTTTCGGGCCGCGGCCGATCAGATGGACGCCGTCGGGCAGTTCAATCTGGGCGGCATGTACAGGCGCGGCGAGGGCTTGCCGCAATCCTATTCGGAAGCCGCGAAGTGGTATCGGCTGGCAGCCGACCAGGGCGATTCCACCGCGCAGTTGGTGGTGGGGAAAATGTACGCTGTGGGTGAAGGCGTGGCGAAGGATGCAGTGCAGGCCTGGCAATGGCTGGATCTGGCGGCTTCGGCGGGAGAGGCTGACGCGGCAAAGAACCGCGACGCGGTTGCGGCGACGATGACCGCGGCGCAGATCGCCGATGCCAGAAAGCTTGTGGAGAAATGGAAGGCCGATCAGGTGGATAGCCAGCCGTTCGGGTTGTTCACGAAATAGCTATGGAAACGCAACGTAGCACTTTCGATTGGTTTCTCGAAGGCCTGTCCGGCGCCGCGCTGCTGGCTGCGATCGGCGATGTCGCCCTGCATTGGAGCATCCTGCCCCAACGAATACCCACGCATTTCGACGCTGCGGGTAATCCGAACGGATGGGGCGGCAAGAGCATGTTGCTGTTTCTTCTCGCCACAACCGTTGCGGTCGCGATAGTACTGACTGCGGCGGAGAAATACCAGCGGCTCATCAATATTCCAATGAGCGTGGACCGGGATTCGCCTCAGGCCCGGCATCTGCTCCGCAGCATGATGATCGCGCTCAAGGCGGTCATCGTCCTCATATTCTTCTGGATCGTGGACGTTACGATGCGAACGGCGCTCGGTGAAGCGCGCGGACTCGGGCGGGCGTTCCTGCCGCTTTTTCTCGCCGGGCTGCTGCTCCCGCTGGTTTATTATCTTACGAAGCTGAGCCGGCAGTAATCGGCGCGGCAAACAGCGTTCCCCGCCCCAGCAGCCACTGCGGATCGAGCCTGTGCTTGACGGCTTTCATCGCCCCGATCTGTTCGCCCGAAAACTGCAAGGGAAGAAAGTCCCGCTTCCGCTTTCCCAGCCCGTGTTCGGCGGACACGGTTCCGCCCAACTCGACCGCCTTGCGCGCGAATTCCGTCATCAGGCGAATCGCGATCTTCCATTCCGCGTCGTTCGCGGCGAGGAAGTTGGCGTGGACGTGAGCGTCGCCGATATGCCCGAAGATGTTGCACTGTCCCGGGAACTCCCGGTCGATGGTTTCGCGATAGAACCGCAGCATCTCGCGATTCTTCGCGACGGGAACCGCGAAGTCCGTGCCGACGGTTGTGAGTCCGCGCTGCCGGGCGAGGTCGTTGACTGCTTCGGGCAACGCGTGGCGGAACTTCCGGAAACGTTCACGATCCGCCGCCGAGGTGGCGAACCAGGAGCCGTCGATCAGGGCTGCGGAAACCTTCAGGCGCGCCAGCCACGCGTCTTCCGCATCCTCGTTTTCCTCCGGTTCCTGCTCGGTCAGAATGGCCGCGCGGGCGTCGCGAGGCATTTCGGGATACCGGGAACGAACCATGTCGAGCGAACCGGCATCGACATATTCAAGCATGCGCAAACCCGGCACGGACCGCCACGCGTCCACGGCATCGAGAGCGGATTCGTCGGAATCGAAAAACACGACGCCGGTGAACAGATGGTTCGGCAGAGGAAGCAGCGCCACCTCGACCTCCGTAACAATGCCAAGCGTGCCTTCCGAGCCGATGAACAGATCGATGTAATCCATGCCATCGCGCATGTAATAGCCGGCGGTGTTCTTGCGAACGTCCGGCGCCGGGTTTGGCGGAATTTCAAACGGCGGTTTCTCGCCGCGCCGCAGCGCGAGCACTTCACCGTTCGCCAGAACGACGCGGAGCGCGCGAACGTGTCGCCTTGTATCGCGATAACGAAAACTGCGCGAACCGCTGGCGTTGGTCGCTACCGTTCCCCCGATCGCCGCGCTGTACTCGGTCGGATCCGGACCGTAAAACTGCTTCGAGGGCGCGGCGGCAGCCTGGATGGACGTGAGAGACGCACCCGCCCCGCAGACGGCATAACCTTCGTGCACGTCGATGCCGTTCAGTTTTTCCAGTGAGACCAGCCAGCCGCCATCCGGAACTCGGCCGCCGGTGAGTCCCGAGCCACCGCCGGAAATCGTGACGGGGACGCCTGTGGCCGATGCGCGCCTCATAATGTCGATCACGGCGTTTTCGTTTTCGGGAAGGAGCAGTTCGTCGGCGCGGCCGCGATAGCCGGAAGCGTCGGCAAGGTATGGCGAATCGGGGGCGATGTGCATGCTAAGAATCCATATTGCCAGACGCGGGATGCACGGGCCGATTGTGCGATATCATCTGAGGTAAGGGCTTCGTCAATATGAGTACCGCCGCCGATCTTCGCCTCACCAATGCCGATATCGAATTGATGCCCGAGGACGGCAACCGCTACGAACTGATCGACGGAGAGCTTTACGTGTCGAGCGCACCCAGCTTCTTTCACCAGACGATATTGATGAACATTGCGATCGCTCTCAGCGAGTATCTGCGCCGGAATCCGATCGGTCGCGTAGCGCCTGGGGTTGGGGTGATCTTCGACGACTACAACGGGGTGATTCCCGACCTTGTCATTGCGACGCACGGGCGAATGAGCAAGACACTCATTGGAGGCCGTTTTCACGCGGCGCCCGAGATCGTGATCGAGATCCTTTCTCCGGGCGCTTCCAACCAACGCCGGGACCGGCAAATCAAGCGAAATCTTTATGCGGCGCGCGGCGTCGGGGAGTACTGGGTGGTGGACCCCGAGAATCGAAGCGTCGAAGTGTATCGCAGGGATGCCGCGGGCGAACTTGTTTTCGACAGAAACATCCCGCAGGACGATAATCTCACCACTGAAATTCTCCCGGAGTTCGCTGTCCGAGTCGACTCGCTTTTTGTCTGAACCAGGCCTCAGGCAGTCGGCGAACATCTTGATCGACGGTCAGTTTTCCGAAGGCCGCTCGATGTGGTCAATGACGAGATATTCGCGCGGCGCGCGCGTCGGCTCCAACTTCAGCCCGAGTTCCTGTTCCAGCGCGGTGAAGATGGATGGGCCGGCCGGATCGCCGGCTTGTGGCGGGTCGTCCGTATTTGTTGGCGCCGACCGGAACGGGGGCAAGTCCTCGCCAGAGAACACCAAACGGTAATCGAACTTGCCGGTGAATCCGGTTTTGTCGATGACAATACGGCCTGTTACGGCCGTCAAAGCTGTTGTCAGCTCTTCCATGCCAACATTGCGGGCCATCTCTGTCCTGTTCGGTCCCTTCGGAGCGGTCCACATCATAAAGCACTGCCTGGTGTCCTCCGATGGGAAGGGCGGCGCCGGAAATGGGGAGCCTTCGAAATCGGCAGCCACGCAGGGCCCTTGTCTGGCTGGCTGAAGCTTGGATCCACCCTTGGCCATGGTCAGTGCATAGGCCGTGCCTTCCCTCGTTTCACGGTGGATCTTCAGACGGAATCTGTCTTCGAGCAAAGTCTGCACCATGGGGCCGAACATCACCGCCAGACTGACGGCCTCCGCGGCTTCAGCGTTGATCGTATACTCGTCGGAATCAATCCAGCCCGGTCCTCCTTCGATCTTCGTCAGGATGCTCAGCAATGGCGGTCGGTTTTGGCCATCCGTGAATCGAATGTAGGAATCCCTGATCAGCTCCATCACGGTCACGCAGTCCCTATGAAAACTCGCGGAAACGCCACCTCGGCCTCTGCCGGCTCGGGGCGAATTTGCGTCGCAGGGGCGGATGGACGCCACGTCGAACTTCGGACGGGCCTGGGGTGCGGGCTGTGCCGCTGGCGGGCCGATCCGGGGAACTGCCGCTTGCGCTACCATTTTCGGTGCGCTCGGCACGGGTGGCGCAATAGGAGTGGCGGCGGGGATCAGCGTTTCCGAGGCTGACCAATCGGATTCCGGCAGGACTGGCGATTGAGCGTGAATCGCCGGCGCATTACCGGCGCCCATCACTGCTGCGACCACCAGCGCGACTGCCATGGTCGCGCCAACGGAGGCGGGAATCCGGTCCTGCGCCTTCTCGCCCCGTTGCCCCATCAGGCGACGGACTCGTGCCAGCAGTTCGCCTCCCGTGGCGGCCAGCGCCGGTTCGGGAATGGTCCCGCGCAGTTCCTCAAGCTGAGTCAGAGCGCCCGCGTACACCATCACGTCGCCGCAGACTTCGACGGCGATATCGTCGCAGCAGTGCTCTCGCTCCTGCCGGATTTGCCGGCTCACCCACCAGACCGCGGGGTGGTAGAACAACAGCGTTTCGATGGCGTTTTGCAACAGGTTGACCAGATAGTCGTACCGCCGAACGTGCGCCAGTTCATGCGCCAGGATAGCTCGTAACTGCGCTTGGCTAAGACCCGTGACGGCGGAGAACGGCAGAAGAATGAACGGACGGATCCAGCCGATCACGGTGGGCACTTCCGCGATGGCGGATATGTACAGGCGCACCGGTTTCGAGATCTCAAGACGCCGCGCGATGTTGTCCATGGTTTCGGTCCACGCGGCATTCGCGGGTTCGACACTGCGTTGCCGGAGGAGTTGGACGCGCAGCCATCCGACAACGGTGTACATGGAAAGAGCGAGCACACCGGCCAGCCAGAGGAAAACGGTCCAGCCCGGGAGTGCGGCGAGGTGCAGCACGGTGAGCCAGTCGGCATCGGACCCCGGGACGATTGCCGAGCTTGCAGGGAACGCTCTATCGACACCGGCGCTGTCCAGCGGTATCACGATCGAACCGGGAGTGGTGACACGTTGGGAAGGAAATGCCGCCTGCGGGGACGACTCGCTCCGAAGTATTGTTGCCACGAAAACGATGGGCATCAGCGACATCACCGTGCAGCCGATGGCGTAGCGCAGCCGCGCAGAGTACGCGCGCGTCAGCGCAGTCGCTACAAGGAAGGCTCCGGCCAGCAGTGCTCCCTGCCAGATGAAGTGCAGAAGCGCCCGGGCTAGCGCCTGCACCTCGGGGTGGTTGAGAAATGCGCTCAGCAATGAATGGACAGTCGTCATTGGATGCCTCTTTCGTGATTCTTAAGGATCTTGCGAATCTCGGCCAACTCCTCCGGCGTCGCCTTTTTCGTGGCCAGCGCCTGCAGCAACAATCGGCTTGTGGAGCCTTCGAACGCCCGTTCCAGCAGATCCGCCACAAGAGTTCGCTGGGTCTGCTCCCGCGGGACTCGTGCCTGATAGACATGAGCAAACGGCGACTCATCCCTGGTGACCAGGCCTTTTTCGACCATGATCTGCATGAACTTGAGAACGGTGGTATAGCCGGCCTTTTTCGTCGCCTCGAGAACCTGCTGAACTTGTTTAACCGTGCTGGGTCCGCGCTGCCAGAGTACGCGGAGGATGGCGAGTTCGGCGTCGGTAGGTTTGGGCGATTTTTCCATTTGAGCATATTGTGCTACGAGCTTGTTCGTAAAGTCAACGAATATTTTCGTAATGAATATTCATCGGGCACGACGTAATCCTAATGAAGTCGAACGCTCTGACCTATCGGATCGCTATACAATCGAACTATGAGCGTTGCCCGTTACGTCCACTGGCAGGATCGCGGGTTTGGCTCGGCTATTTCGAGGAGTTTCCGCGATCTTTATGCCGACCTGACCAGCGGTGAGATCGCTGGAATTCGCAGAGTCGCCGAACTGACTCTGGCATGAAGCCAACGGACCTCATCCGCAAGCTGGACGAGAGCGGATGTGCTTTCGTACGGCGCGGCGCAAATCACGACTGGTATCGAAATCCCCGAACGGCCGGAGTGCAACCAGTGGCAGAACGACGGGACGCCCTCAAAAAACCCGCGAACTGACCGGTTCGTTTGGCGAAATCACGCAAGAGGCATTCCCGCGCTCACGCTCGCGCGCGGCGGCCCGATCTTCAATTTGCGCTGCCGCGTAGCACCCGCGCTCTTCGCCTCAAGGCGCGCGTGCCGCTGCCGCAATGAATCACAATCGGCAATCTGCCGCGCCGCGCGCACGCACTCGATCGCCATCGCGAAACTCCGCTCCTTATGCTCGTAATGCCGCGCGAGTTCTTCGTATGCCCGGACACGGAACGGATTCGGGGAGAGTGAGAGATCTGTGAATGTCGCCAGCGCCGCGTGCGTCAGCCCCTGCTTCTTCTCGATCATGCCCGCGGCGTAGACCGCGGCGAAGAGGTGCTCGTCCGGCATCCCCATATCGATGGCGCGGCGAAACAGCTGATGGGCTTCCGCGAGCCGCCCGGACGCCTGAAGCCATCGCGCCAGTCCCAGCAGATCCAATCCATGGCGGGCGCGAACCTTCGCCGGATCGCGAAACGCCTCCGGAATCACGCCCGTCAGGCAGGCGAGCGAAACGATGTCCAGCACATTGTGATGAAAGATGGGCGGCAGCCTGTGGGCGCGCCGCGTGCGCAGATACTCGAAATAACAATACGGAATCATCTCGCCGGGAATGTCGCCTTCGCGCTCATAGCCGAGGATCTGAGTCTCCAGATTCACCAGACGGCAGGTCTCCAGACGCAGGCGGAACAAGCGCCGCGCGCCGTAGAGCAGATCGAGGTGTTCCAACCGCCCGAAGGGGTGACGCGTGCGGCACATGGTGTAGCGGGTTTCGAGCAGCGGCTGGTCATAGGACCGGCCGTTATACGTGATCAGCACGTCGAACCGCGCGACCATTTCCGCCAGCGAATGCAGCACGGAGGCTTCCTCGCTGTAATCGCGCATGAAAAACTGGCGCACGCGGAAGCCGTCGTCTGCGATGAAGCCGGCCCCGATCAGGAATGCGTAGGTGCCGGATCCGCCCGCCAGTCCGGTCGTCTCAGTGTCGAGAAAAAGCCAGCGGCGGGGCGAAGCCGAGGGAATTGCGCCGTCGGATAGCGCAGCGAGAAGATCGTCTGGCAGAGTCGCAAGATCCGACATATCGGCGCTGCCGTGCAGATGACCGTGGGCGAAACGCCGTTCCGTTTCGAAATGACTGCCGAAGGGCGTGAATACGACCTGTCCGGAAACCAGATCTTCGATCAGGCCGCGGGAGCCTGGCGCAACCGCACGCGGCATCGCGTTCGATAGTGGCGGGTACCGCGCATTGATCCCGTCAACCGTGTTCCTGAGATGAGCGAGTTGTTCCCGAATGTCCATTGGATGCGTGGTTTCGCCGTTGTTTCGCCCGTCTCATGTTCCAATATAACGCGAATAGGTCGAGTGGAAATGGGCCAGGAATAAGGCGAACGCATACAATGTGGAGGTGCCGACGAAAAAACGAATTCTGGTGACCGGCGGAGCCGGGTACATCGGATCGAACACAACGCTGCAGCTGCTCGACGCCGGTTATGACGTGGTTGTCGTCGACAATCTGTCCCGGGGACATCGTGGAGCCGTGGATCCCGAGCGACTGCGCGTCGTGAATCTGCTGGATACTGACGGGTTGGTTAAGGTAATGAACGAGGCGCCGTGCGAGGCGGTCATTCACTTCGCCGCTTACATCGCGGTCGGCGAGTCGATGAAGATACCCGAGGTCTACTTCCTGAACAACGTCGCCGGATCGCTTTCTCTGCTGACGGCAATGGTGCGAGTTGGGATCGGCAAGCTGGTCTTCTCGTCCACAGCCGCCGTGTATGGCATGCCCGAACGCGTTCCCATTGCTGAGACCGCGCCTTATGCGCCTGTGAACGCGTACGGCGAATCGAAAGTGATGGTGGAAAAGCTGCTCCATTGGTTCGACCAGATCCACGGCCTGCGCAGCATTTGCCTCCGCTATTTCAACGCCGCCGGCGCGGACCCCGCCGGGCGCGCGGGCGAAAGCCATGAGCCTGAGACGCACCTGATTCCGCTACTGTTCCGCGCGATTCGAACCGGCGTTCCGGTCACCCTTTACGGCGACGACTACGACACTCCGGACGGAACCTGCATTCGCGATTACATCCACGTAACCGACCTGGCTGGCGCGCATATGCTGGCCGTCGAAGCGCTTTCGGCGGGGAGTCCGTCGAGAAAATTCAACGCGGGAACCGGACGCGGATTCTCCGTGCGCGAGGTCCTGACGGCGGTGCAGGACGTTACGGGGAGCGCGGTGCCGCACCAGATCGGGCCACGGCGAGAGGGCGATCCACCGATGCTGGTTGCGGATTCCGGGAGATTGCAGGAGGATTTGGGGTGGGTCCCGAGGTACTCCGATATCAGGACAATTGTAGAAACCGGGTGGCGATGGGAAGTGGAGGGACTGCGCGGGTAGGCGTGCCGCCGGCCAAAGAAGATGAATTAGTCTTTTTTCGGTTTTTAATGGATCGTGTTTTTGGGCTGGGGTCGTCGCGGTACGCCGTATGCTCGTTTGGGTGTTAACGCCTGGCCGGCAGAGGGTACTATAACCCCAACACCCTCTTAGCGGATTTAGCGGAGGAATCTCTTGGTTCTTTTGGGCTTGGCTGTAGTATAGTCATACTTGGCTGGGCGTATTGCGTCCGGCTCGGAGGAAGATTATACCGATGCACCGAAACGTTGGTGTTTTCATAATCGGACTAGCGGCAATCGCCAATCTGCACGCGGGGTATATCCAGATCGGCGGCAATACGGGGTTGACGTCGACAAACTCGAACGGTATGGTCGGGACAACTGGTGGATTTGGAGAGAATGCCTACGGTTCGACCCTCTGGCAAGGAACGGCTGGCGGCGTTAACGAGACCGGCTCGGGAGTTCTTTGTGCCGGCGCTACCGTCAGTACTTGCAGCGCCACTACAGGAATGCCTTCGGGAGAGGCGTCCAACGAATTTGCGGCTGCGAACGGTGTTACGTTCTCGATGCTCAATGAGCAAATCGGCAACACGAACGAGAATCTCTGGGTGGCGCCGCAGGACGGCACTAGCACCGTCACAATCCCGATAGGGATCTTTGGCGTGACCAATGCGTACACCATGATTAACGACGAGTACGGGGTCGCTAATCAGAGTCCGACAACGGTAACGTTCGACTTCCTGAACCCTGCCAACGACCTTACCTTTACGTTGGTGAATGGCACGGTGATCCGCGATACCTTCGATTGCACCGGCGGAACGGGCCTCGGTGTCAACTGCACGCAGTACGCGAGTTCGCTCGTTACTACTAACATGTATGGGGAAAACGGAGCGAGTTTGGGTGCCATCGCCCCGACCGTCACGCCGAACGTTACCGCCTTCAACGTATGGACGGGGACTTACAGCTATGGCACAGGCAACTACACAAACACGAATGGTAATTTGTATCTGGACGCGCAGGACTTCTACCTCGGTCCTGCATCGGCCAATGACACGCTTGAGAGTATTGTGATTTCGGACACCGCTGGCAGTGCCGTCAAGACGAGCAGGGACGGGCTTTCCGCGATAACAGTTCAGACCACGAGCGCCCCTGAACCATCGACCGTTGTTCTCTTCGTCACTGGTATTGGCGCTGTCGCCATGCGTCGTCGCCGGAACCAGCTATAGCTTGCCACTACAGTTTCATAAGATAACGAATTCGAGGACCCTCGAGGTTCAAATCGGGGATTTTCTTTGGTTAGCGCCAATATTCCGGCTTGTACCGCGCGTCAAACGCTGCCGGGTTCGTGAAAGCGGTATATTTTCGGCTCACATCGGGGGCCTCGTTTAACGCGATCCCGTGGTGCTCCACCCATGCATGGCCCTCAAGCTTTCCTTCGGACTTGCGAAAGCCCACGCGGAGATTCGTTTCCACTCCCCGGCGGAGCAATAAAGCCCAGAGCGTGAGTGAACGCGTAAGGCACGTACCTTTGGTTCCCAGGTTTCGCCAGACAATTCCCTGGGCGCGCCGAACGGACAAAATGTGGACTTCAGGGAGGCGTTGCCGCCGCTGAACCGATGTTGCGGTCGCCCAGCGGCGCAGTAGCGATTGTGTCCTCGCCACTCCAAGTAACCGGAAGCCCGCTGAAACAAGAGTGGAGACAAGTGCCACCTCAAGGATCGCCCTCCGTCCCTCAGAGCCCTGCGAACGGAAGGCACGCGCTTTTCGCAAGGTGGTTGCCATCAAGACAAGTGCCATTGTGACACACTTTCCTCAAGTTTGGCTCCAGGACTCCTGCGGTCTTTTGCCTCTGGAAGAACTCATGGAAACGCAATAGACGTTCAGCCCTTCCCCGCGAGATGGCTGTTGTTAGTCTCTCCACTTTCCGGTATGCCAAACTGAGTTTGTATGGCTCGTCCAAACCTGATTCTGCTCACTGTCGAGTGCTGGCGAAACGACCACTTCGGAGCGATGACGCCGAACCTGGCAAGGCTGGGCGAAGAGTCGGCGGTGTTCCAGGCGGCGTATGCGTCCGGAGGGTGGACACTGCCGTCTATGACGGCCCTTATGTCATCCGCCTACGCTTCCATGTTCGGCGGTGGCGCAGTATCTTTAGCTACTCCCGAGCGTCAGACACTGGCCGAGTGCCTGATGGACGGCGGGTACTGGACTGCGGGATGTGTAGCCAATCCGGTTTGCGGCATCAGCAACGGCTTTCACCGGGGTTTCGGTAAATTTCGCGACGAACGGCGGAAACCAGCTTTGGTTCCGGGAGAACAACCCGGCGAAACGCGAGACTGGCGCCGCATGGTGGAAAAAGGGATTTCCCCGCGCGATCTCGACACATTTTGCGACGCGGCCTACATGACCGATTTAGGGCTGAAGTGGGTTGAAATGCGCAAGACGGGTGAGCCGTATTTTTTGTGGCTCCACTATATGGATCCCCATTGGCCGTGCCTGACACCCGCGCCCCCCGCCGACCAGCAGCAGTTGTACGAGGCATGGCACGACCGCGAGATTTTCAACGCTGAAGTGATTCCCCGCAAAGGGCGGTACGACCCGGGTGAGAAAACAAGGCTCCGTTGGATAGAACGTTACCGGTTGGCGCTGGGTTCGGCTGATCGCGAGATCGGCCGACTGCTGGACGGATTACGTACACGCCCGGACTGGAATAGTACAGTTGTAGCGGCCATCGGCGACCACGGCGAGGAATTTTTTGAGCATGGCGCCTGGCACCACTCATGGAACCGCTTGTACCGTGAGGGGATCCATGTTCCGCTTATTGTGCGTGTACCGGGTGTGGCGCCCTTAACGCTAACGCAACCGGTATCCAACCTGGACATCGCTCCAACGATTCTGGACTATGCGGGTGCCGGCCAGCGATCGGGTGGTCGGCGGATGATGGGAAGGAGCCTTCGTCCATTGATTGAGGGCGTAAATGATGCCCCCCGCCCTATCTACTCGGAAATGATGAATCACCGAAACTCATTCTCTTACCTGCTGGCGATTCTCGACGACTCCTGGAAATATATCTACGACATCGACGACCCGCACCGGTCAAAGCTGTTCCATATTGCCAGCGATCCCGGCGAAGAGAACGATCTCCGCGAGAAATGTCCAGGGGTCTTCCGTCGCTTTGAAAGGATGCGGTTGTCACACGCGTCCCTCGGCCTTACGCGGCTCATGCAGCGCCGCGATCTGGAGGCTAAGAATGATCTCGACATGGATGAAACAATGAAGGAGCAAATGATCGCATTAGGATATCTGGCACCCACGTAGCATCGGTGCACGGCCCCGGTTACCGGCATCTGACCCAACCCCGAATTGTCGCGCTCAGGCGTGAAATTCCGCGAACTGCCGAAGAAAGCAGATCGTGTAAATGGTCCTTGGTACCACATCCCGCGCCATCACGCTGCGGACGCCAGGCGCTACGGGCTGAATCAGTCCTGCGAGGCGCGTCACGTCAATTACAGACCGGACCGGGTCTCCCGGTCCGATAGCCGCGACGAATTCCCGCGCCTTACCCAGTTGCGCGTTGTAGCGGTCGAAATAGTCGGGGGAGAACGGCAACTTCGTAGTGCGCCATTGAATCTTCCTCGGCAACACTCCCTCAAGAGACCCGCGGATCAGGTAGCGAGAGTATCCGTTCCGAACTTTCATGTCCGGAGGCGCCGACAGACAGAACTCAACGAGGCGCTTGTCCAGCAGAGGCAGACTTACACGTATTTGCCCTCCGACGGTACAGCCTGTGCGGCGCGCGCCGCCGAGCATGAAACGCCGGATGCTTGCAAGTTGTAATGCACGTTGATATGGAGAAGCCGACTGGACAAAAGGCCGCAGCGCGTCTCCGTTCTTGGCGAAATCGGAGGTCAAAAGCACAAACGAATCGGGGCGTCCGCCAGCGCGCCACGGGGTCAAGTCCCGCACTTGCCCTGCCATGTGCCGAAGTGGCGATATTCCCCGTATATTGCGGAGTTGCCGCAATTCGCGGATCAGGGTGGGCCAGCGAAATTTCGTCGCCAGTTCCGTGTAGTAGCGATGCCCGAAACAGGAAGGGCCCAGTTCACCCATGTATCCCTGGAGGATGACCCGCACTCCCCTGGCGCTCGCCACCCGCTCAAAAGATTCCAGGAGGTAGAAGCGGGAACCGCGCAAAGGTGCCATGGCAAACCGAGTGGGATCTTCGATCGAATCGAACGGCCCCTTTCCCTGCGCGGTAACGTACTCGATCCGTACATTCGGCCATGTGCGAAATTCGTCGACGTATTCGCGCTCGTCGTTGAACTGCGCGCGCTTCTCCTCCGCCAGAACCGCGGACAGGGCGAGTAAATCCTTGCCTTTCTTCTGAAGGCACAAGGCTGCGATGCTGGTAACGGCCGAAGAATCCAGCCCGCCGCTCAGTTCCGCCGCTACTGGCACTCCATCCGTTAACCGTGCGTCGATCGCCTCAAAAAGAAGTTCGCGCAGAGCCTCAAGGATTTCTTCGGGGCGATGCGGAATAAGTTCCGTACGGATGGCAGGCTGCCAATAGGTCCTCGACCGAATTCCGGCGCAATCAATCGTCAGGGAAGAGGCTGCGGGCAGCGACTTGATGCCGTCATGGAAAGTATCCTCCGGATAGAAGTCATAGCCGCTATGAACGACCATACCGGCAAGTTTTCTACGGTTCAGTACGCGGGCGACGCCCGGAACCGCTAGGATCGACGCCGGATCGCCCCCAAACACTAAGCGAGTACCCCCTTGCCAGTAAAAAAACGGCCGCATTCCGAGGTGGTCGCGGCAACAAAACAGCCGCTTCTGGAGATTATTCCAGATCGCAAAGGCGAATTCTCCGAGGAGAAACGACCCACACTCATCTCCCCATTTCTGGTAAGCAAGGAGGAGTAGTAAGCTATCTGGAAATCGGGTCGCATCAGAATCCGGGATTCCGAGCCTGCCCAATAAATCCTTCCTATTGTGCAGGCGAACGTCTGCCGCGATCATTAAATGCGGTGCGAGGGATGAAGCGGGGAAATCAAATCCCGCTACACTGCAGGGGTCTCGAAGAATCCAAGCGGAACTCCCCTCCGGAACAGACGGCCCGACCGGCGGACACACGGCGCTGCCAACCCACGCTAGGTCGGCTGGCGCGCCGAAATCCACAGCCCCCAATATGCCCAATGCCGTGGCCGTCACGGGAAGTATAGATAAAGTCGCATCCGAACCGTAGGGTCAGGAGTTTGCGGAACTCGCGTGATGGGTAGCATCCGAGCCTGCAAACACACTTGTTTGCACGACCGTGCTGATCCCTCCGAGAACCACCATTTTGGCTGGTTTCTTGTATGGCTTCCGGAATTGCCCCGGATTACCGCTTAATTTCGCTTCTTCGATTCTGGAGTCGTTCATATTCGGCATCCTTCCCTCTACAAACAGGGGAATAATTCTAGGCTAGCACAGAATGGGCCAGCCGCAGTTCGCCATTACGCACAATTTCCCGCGCCCAGGCTATTGACTTTAACGGGGCCAGCGCTCACGGCTTTTACCAGCCCGGCAGCGCGGAAGTCACCAACCATCGACTCGATGTCGCGCAGAACGTCTTCCCGTTCGACTTCATATTCCTCGCACATTTTATCCGCCACGGCTGCGATATTTCCGTGTTCGACCAACAAATTCCACATCCGTGAACCCATGCCATCGAGA
Source organism: Bryobacterales bacterium (assembly GCA_003136575.1). Classification (GTDB taxonomy): domain Bacteria; phylum Acidobacteriota; class Terriglobia; order Bryobacterales; family Bryobacteraceae; genus BOG-234. The sequence continues at coordinate 39,150 of PLEX01000193.1, forward strand.
CCATAGTACTGCTGGCTTTTCAGGTCCAGCAACACGAGTTCGTCTTCAACTTCCTGATAAAGCACGTCCTCGCCGACCTCGAAACACTGCTGAGACGACAGAATTTCTCCCATCGCCCGCTAGTTTACTACATTCCGGGCGCCTTTAAACCGGCGGGCCGCATAAAATGCCGTCATGAGGCGCGGAAAAATCCGGCTTATGCAAAATGGAGAGGCTGTCAGCAGGTGGACGCAGAAGGATTGGCAGTCACCTGAAATGAAGAAGGGAGCCTGATACCTTGAACGGTTGCTTGCGAAAATCGGTGCCGCGATCGGCTCGTGGCAGACCTCCAGCACGGGCTTAGTTCGCGCGCGCCGCAGCCTGTTTTGCCGCGCTAAGGTGAACCGATTCGGCGCGATCCAGATGCTCGCTCATGCTGCGGCGGGCGGCTTCGGCGTCTCCCGAGCGCACTGCTTCGACAATACCGGAATGCGAGGCGATCGCCGCCGCATAGTCGTGAAGCGACCAGCTGACAGCGAAACTGTTCGTCATGATGCGGTGCAGCGGCACGAACATGCGGAGGCATACGCGATTGCCCGCCATCTCCCAGATCAGGCGATGAAAGCGCTGGTCGCCGGCCGCCACACCGGTGAGTGAACCGCTCTCGAACTGGCACTTCATCTCGGCGACGGAGTCCTCCAGTTGCACCAGTTCCTCGGCGGTGTGGCGGCGCGCGGCGCGGGCGGCAAGTTCGGGTTCGAAGATTCGGCGCGCCTCATAGAGTTCGCCGATGGTGATGCCATCGACGAGAAGCAGAAATTCCATCGGCGCACTGAGCGCGGTGGAGGCGTCCTGCGTCAGGTATGTGCCATCTCCCACGCGCTGCCTGACGACACCCATGACCTCGAGCGCCTTCAGAGCCTGACGCACAGAGGCGCGGTTGACGCTGAATCGCTTCGCCAGATCGCGCTCAGGGGGCAGTCTGGCGCCATGATGAAGGTCGCCATCGGCGATCATCTTTTTCAGCCCCGATACGAGGGTGGTAGTGAGGTCGCGACTGTTGGCGGACGGCATATGCAGCGCTCGAAAACGGGAGTTCGTCTCAAGTCTAGCAAGACTGAAAGCCGGCAACCTGTATGCCCCGCCGCCCCTAACTAACGATGGCTGCCGCACTGCCGGCCTGCATGATTGCCTGGGTTCCGAACGTACGCCGGCAGCACTGCCCCAAGTGGATGAGCAGCGCGGCTGGGCCTTGACAGTCGGTGCGTTTCTGGTTATGTTCACCTTGCTGGCCAGGGCTTTCGGGACGGGCCTGACGAAGTTCCAGGGTGCGTTGTCGCTTGCGTTGCCCGTATTCTTGTCGCGCGTCTCGTCGAGATCGCGGCGCCGTTGATCGCGCTGGTGTGTGTACTGGGTACAAGCACGGCGCTGGCGTACGTCGATCCGCCGAAGGTCGACCTCGATGCTCCGGTGCCACTGGCGATTCACGCGCGGCCTAAGAAATGGCACCGTAAAAATTGGCTTCCGGTCCGATGACCGGCTCTAATGAATGGGATGTCCGGGTGGCGGCTTTTCGGCTTTTCCGGCGTCGATGATATCACTGATCTTCGAACCCGTGCCGGGCGGCGATGTGGCGAACGCTAAGTTGTTTACCTTCAAACCAGCTGTGCGCTGATCGCCACTCGTTGCGCGGGGCGCTTCTCTTTGCCGGCGCAGATCGCAAGATGTCGAGCACGACGGGTCTCACACGGACGGGACTATGTTGTATGCAACCGAAGCCGGACGAAGCGGCACTCGTAACGCCTGAGATCGGGGCGAACCTGTCGCGCTTCAACGGGAACGGCCTGCGCCAGACCCGCGCCCGCGGTCGGAAGCCCGGGTGCGTAAACTCTTGGGGGTTCTCACCTCAGCCGGGTTGAGATTTGCACGGACAACGAGTTCAAGTTGAGGAAGGTCGGGTAGTGTTTGACGAGCGAGGCTTTTCCTTAGCCGGGAACAGGATGTGTGCAGTTGATCGAGAGCGGCCAGCGTATCGCAAAGCATATTTTGCAGATTGAGCTTTCATGGTGGCGGATCGGCGGCAACGACTGCGCCTCGTAACATGATGGAATCAGGTAAGAT
>PLEX01000143.1:0-206 GCA_003136575.1 Bryobacterales bacterium
TCGAGTATCTGGTTCCAGCCCTCTAGTTGACCGCTGTTTTTGGCATTCTCCATGGTTTCATTTCCAATGAAGGTGACCTTCGTCTGGCCGTTTCCAAAATCCTCAAAGGTGATCACATCGTGCACACCGTCGATCGCCTCATGTTCTATTCCATATTGCGCAGGCTCAACCCTGTTTCCCTGCGGGTCGGAAAAGTACATGGAGGA
>PLEX01000143.1:264-435 GCA_003136575.1 Bryobacterales bacterium
CACTGCATCACATATTTCGGGTCCGTCCACGCCCTCCAAACCAATTCGCGTGGGGCATCAAGAACTCTTGTGACAACCATCCGCTCTTTCCCGTTAACCGTGTTTCTTGTCATCTCTGACCTCTGTTTTTTTCATTTGATTCACAACGACATCCAGCTTGTCGAAACTCTC
>PLEX01000143.1:456-4101 GCA_003136575.1 Bryobacterales bacterium
ATGTTTTGAAATCATCTGCTGCGAGAGCGCAAACGGTTCCGTCAATCCATGTACAGAGGCAGGGCCATGTGAGAGTCGTTCGATCATCCCCCGCCGGGTTGGATCGGACAGAGCTGCGAATGTTGTACCCAGTCGATCCACAACCAAATGGTAGTGAATGCCCGGGCAAATGTCAAGTGTGCATTTTGCGATTCCCGATTTCTGAGTCGAAACCGGCTTCTTCGTCAACAACTCATTAACCTGACGATTTAAGTGCTCACCGCAACCTGCCAGACGCGCGAACCGAAACGGTTGAGTCGCTGGCATCGGGGGCCGGGGGATGCAGATTGCCTCTGGAACGTGCTTTGTATATATCACTCGCGACTGGACAAGGCTGAGACCTGAACGACGGCAAGGGTCCTGTTGGGGGAATCGGCAGGCTGCGCTTTGCTACGAAGGGCGTAAACGTCTCAAGGGCACCGAAGCCTGCAACCACCAGATCGAAGACGCAGTGGTCGATGCGGCCATCGCGCGCGACCGCGCCAATGAGTTCGCCCTCATTCTCTCTCAAGATGCAGCGATCAGTGTGTATCCGTGGCCATTACTGCCCCACAGCCCATCCGATCGATGTATACTTCACGAGTGGAGACCTCCGCATGACTCAATCCATTTCCGTCACCATCAACGGAAAACCCTGCCAGCACGACGTCGAACCGCGCCTGCTTCTGATCCACTATCTGCGTGAAGTCGCGGGCCTCACCGGCTCGCATATCGCCTGCGAAACCTCGCTCTGCGGCGCATGCACCGTCGAAGTGAACGGCCGCGCCATTAAGAGCTGCACCATGTTCGCCGTTCAGGCCGATGGCGCGAACATCATCACCGTCGAAGGCCTGGCCGACGCCTCCGGTAAGCTCCACCGCATCCAGGAAGGCTTCTGGAACGAACACGGCCTCCAGTGCGGCTTCTGNNAACCTGTGCCGCTGCACCGGATACCAGCACATTGTCAAAGCCGTGCAGGCCGCGGCGAGGATGGGAGCGTAGACCATGTCCTCAACGACTATTACACGACCCGAAAAGCTTGTCGGCCAGCGTATCCGCCGCCGCGAAGACCCGCGCATGATCACGGGCACGGCAACTTATGTCGACGACATCAAGATGCCGAATATGTTGTACGCCGCCATCGTCCGAAGCCCTCATGCGGCGGCGAACATCCGCTCCCTCGATACATCGAAGGCGACCGCGCATCCCGGTGTCATCGCAGTATACACAGGTCCCGACGTTAAGGACGTCGGCGGCGTGGTCTGCGGTGTCGATCTGCCCGGACTCCGCAAACCGCACCACACAATCCTCGCCACCGACCGCGTTTATCTGGTCGGCCATGCGGTTGCCGTCGTCGTCGCCAAGGATCGCTACGTGGCAGCCGACGCCGCGGAACTTGTCGAAGTCGACTACGAAGTTTTGCAGGGCGTCGCCGATCCCGAAAAGGCGTTGGCGCCGGGTGCGCCCGCGGTTCATCCGCAATGGCCCGATAACGTCGCGTTCACGTTCCATCAAAAGGGCGGTGATACCGATACCGCTTTCGCCGAAGCCGACGTGATCTGTAAACAGCGCCTGGTCAGCCAGCGCATGGTAGCGAACCCGATGGAAACGCGCGGCTGTGTCGCCAGTTGGCATGCCGCCGACCGCGCGCTGACTATCTACACCTCAACCCAGATTCCACACCTCGCCCGCACCATTCTGGCAGGAATGTTGGGGCTCGAAGAAAATCGCCTGCGGCTGATCGCTCCCGAAGTGGGAGGTGGTTTCGGCTGCAAGCTCAATGTGTACGGCGAGGAAGCGCTGGTGTCTTTCCTTGCGATGAAGCTCGGCCGGCCCGTGAAATGGATCGAGACCCGGCGCGAGCACTTCCTCACCACAATTCAGGGCCGCGGCCATGTGGATTACTGGGAAATCGCCGCCAAACGCGACGGCACCATCGTCGGTGTGAAGGTGAAAATTCTTCAGGATCTGGGCGCTTATCACCAGTTGCTGACGCCGGCCATCCCGACGCTCAGCGTCCTGATGATGCCCGGCCTCTACAACGCCCGGAATATTCAGGCGGAAATAGTCGGCGTGTTTACGAACTGCGTTCCCACCGACGCCGTGCGCGGCGCGGGCCGGCCCGAAGCGACTTACGGCATCGAGCGCATGGTCGATATTCTCGCGGCGGAACTGAAAATGGACGCGGCCGAAATCCGTTTCAAGAACTTCGTCAAAGCCGACCAGTTCCCCTTCGCCACGGCAACGGGCCTCAACTACGATTCGGGCGACTACGCCACCACCTTCACCAAAGCTCTCGACATGATCAGCTACAAGAAGCTGCGCGAAGAGCAGGCCGCGGCGCGCAAACAGGGTCGGCTGGTCGGGATCGGAATTTCGACCTACGGCGAAATCTGCGCCATGGGTCCTTCGCCTGCGGTTGCAGCAGGCGGCTGGGAAAGCGCCACGGTGAAAGTGGAGCCGTCGGGTAAAGTAACTATCCTGACCGGCATTTCCCCGCATGGGCAGGGCGAAGAAACCACCTTCGCGCAGGTTGCCGGCGACGAGCTGGGCGTGCCTATCGACGACATTCTCGTGCTCCACGGCGATACCTCGATCGTGCAGTACGGCATCGGAACGTTCGGCAGCCGCGGCACGGCGGTCGGCGGCACCGCGCTTTACCTCGCTCTTCAGGACATCAAGGAAAAGGCCATCCGCTGGGGCTCGATGCTGCTCGATTCGACTGACGTCCGGTTCGACAGCGGTCTCTGCATCGACAACGCGACCGGCAAGTCGGTCTCGATCCAGTCCATTGCGGCGGCGGCTTATCGCGCGATGAAGATTCCAGCCCACAGCGAGCCTGGCCTGGTCGCCACGCGTTTCTGGGAGCCAGGCAATTTCACTTATCCATTCGGCGCGCACATCATCCACAGCGAGGTCGACCCGGATACCGGGCAGATCGAAATCAAGCGATATGTTCTGGTCGACGACATCGGCAACATTCTGAACCCGATGCTGGTGGACGGCCAGTTGCACGGCGGCGCGTCCTGGGGACTCGGCCAGGCGCTTTGGGAACACGCGATCTACGACGATAACGCTCAGTTGGTGACGGGCGAGTTCATGGACTACGCGATGGCGCGAGCCAGCACCATGCCGTGGCTGGAGAGCGCGCACACCTGCACGCCGTCGCCGGTGAATCCGCTGGGAGTGAAGGGCGTTGGCGAAGCCGGAACCATCGGCTCCACGCCGGCGATGGTGAATTCCGTCGTCGATGCGCTTTCGCCGCTGGGCGTCACGCACGTGGATATGCCACTCACGCCGGAGAAACTCTGGCAAATAATCTCGTCGAAGCGGCAGGAGGCCTCAGCATGACCCGCTCAGCTTTGTTGAACAGCCATCTGCCCGGCCAGCCAGATTTGTGGAGTATACCTTTGGTCTGCGCCTCAGGCTTCCGGAGCAGCCCTCTGCCCTGCCATTCCACCGCACCTGTGGGCCAGGCGGTTCCGCCTGCCATTTCTTCCGCGCACCAACTCCCCCGCGAGGCCAACCAATGATCCCCAATACATTTGAATACACCGCCCCTACATCGCTCAAAGACGCGCTCGCGCTGATCGGCGACGGCGGCAAGCCCCTGGCCGGCGGCATGAG